>USBP01000383.1 GCA_900552985.1 uncultured Oscillospiraceae bacterium | reverse complement strand
TCCTGTGCACTGCTTGCAAAACGGGCGCTCTGCCGGCCGGTGGATGAGCGCAATGCAAACCCCTTTTACGCGCAGCTTGAGGCGGAGCTGCTGGAGCGGATCAACCACCTGAATATTGGCCCGCAGGGCTTCGGCGGCAAAACGACGGCGCTCGCAGTGAATGTCGAGGCGGGGGCGACGCATATCGCCGGGCTTCCGGTCGCGGTGAATATTGGATGCCATGTCACAAGACATCTCAAAAAAATTCTGTAACCCCTTTGCTATTCTGTGCATTTGTGCTATAATCAAAAGCAGAGAAGGGCATTCTTCATTCGTAGGTCCCTTTGGAGCGGCGGTTTCTGCTTCCGCTTCAGGGATTCAATATAGAAGAAGGGGATGTCGTTATGAAAATCACCATCACCGGGCGCAAATGCACGCCGAGAGAATCCTTCAAAACGCGTGCGGAAAAGAAGCTTGCCAAGATCGAGCGCTTTTTCGGCGAGGAGGCGGAGGCCAAAATCACCGCCACGGTGGAGAAATCCGCTAAAATTGTGGAGATTACCGTCGCGCATGGCGGCATGATCTTCCGCGCGGAGGAGCGGGCGGAGGATCTGGAGGATGCTTTGGATGGGTGCGTTGACTCTCTGGTGCGACAGATCCGCAAGAATAAAACGCGCGTGGAGAAACGGCTCCGTTCCGGCGCCTTTGACGCTGATGCAGACGGCGAGCCAGTCTTGGAGGAGCTGGATTTTGACGTGGTCCGCACCAAGAAAATTCCTCTGAACAAGCCGCAGGATGTGGACGAGGCCATTTTGCAGATGAACCTGCTGGGCCATCAGTTCTATGTGTTCCTCAATGCGGCGACAAGCCAGATCAATGTTGTCTACCGCCGGAGGGACGGCGGCTATGGCCTGATTGAGCCGGATACACTGTAATACCGGCCGGCGTGAGGCTTGAAAAGTTCCGATTGCGTTTTGCGCGCAGTCCGTATAAAATAAGCAAAAGAGGCGGCAGGGCTTGCCCTGGCGTCTCTTTTCTCTATCACCGGTTTTGCGCTGCGAAAAGGCTTCCGTCAGCCTTTTGCCGCTTTACAGAGCCGAAATGAAAGGATGAGATCAACAGTCATGGCGATGATCCGCTGTGCGGCGCCCTGCCTTTTGGGGCTGGAGGGCCTGGTTGCGCAGGAGCTGCGCGATATGGGTGCAATGGATGTGGAGGCAGAAAACGGGCGCGTATTTTTTTCAGGGGATGCGCAGGCTTTGGCGCGCGCGAATCTCAATTGCCGGTTTGCCGAGCGGATCCAGGTTGTGCTCGGCTCCTTTTCTGCCAGGACCTTCGACGAGTTGTTTGAGGGGACGAAAGCGCTCCCGTGGGAGGAGTGGATTGGGAGAGAGGATGCCTTCCCGGTAAAGGGATATTCGCTCCATTCGAAGTTGTTCAGCGTCCGGGATTGCCAGTCCATTGTTAAAAAGGCGGTTGTAGAGCGGCTCAAGAGCGCGTATCACGCCGCATGGTTTGCAGAAACAGGGCCTGTGCACCAGATCCAGTTCTCTCTCATGAAGGATACCGCCTGTCTGCTGCTGGATACCTCGGGCGTGAGCCTGCACAAGCGCGGCTACCGCGTGAAACTCGGCGAAGCTCCCATACGCGAAACTCTTGCGGCGGCAATGCTGCAGCTTTCCGCCGCCATGTGCAGCCTTGCACGCCTGCGGGAGTATCACACGCTCTATGACCCTATGTGCGGCTCTGGCACCATTTTGATTGAGGGGGCAATGATGGCCCGGAGGATTGCGCCGGGGCTGGGCCGCAATTTTGCCGCCGAGCGGTGGGAGTGCCTGCCCCGGGCCGTATGGGAGCAGGAGCGCGAACGTGCGCGCAGCCTGGTGAAGAAGGACGCTCCCTTCCAGGCCTATGGCGCCGATGTGGATGAGGGATCCCTTGCAATCGCACAGGCAAATGCGCAGCGCGCGGGCGTGCAATCGTGCATTGCGTTGCGGCAGGCGGATTTGAGGGATTTTGCGC
>USBP01000382.1 GCA_900552985.1 uncultured Oscillospiraceae bacterium | reverse complement strand
GGGAGCGACTTTTTATGCAAAGGTATAGTTATCATTCCAAGAAATATTTCAATCCACGCTCCCGCGGGGGGAGCGACATTAGGTGATTTTTTATGTATTATACCCAAAGACTGGATTTCAATCCACGCTCCCGCGGGGGGAGCGACACAGTCATCAGGTAACGATCCTGCAGGTCGTAATTTCAATCCACGCTCCCGCGGGGGGAGCGACAGCAAAAGAACATAAAATTACAATGATTTATGTTCTTTTATATAGTAAAAGAAACAGTTGTTTTGACAAATGTCAAAAAATCTTCAAATCAAAATAGCAATAGGGAATTTTTTCTTTTTTATTCCAGTGCGAACCGGCTGGGGAAAATCTGTTTGCTTCCCCTTCGCACACCGGTTCAAATCATCAGTGTTTCCTCTGGACGGTAGTCGTCCTTCCTGCCAAAGCATTCGATTTTATTCTCATAACGATTTCCAAGATAATAAAACCGTAAGCTGTCCTTTTCCGAATCCATGATAGAACAGAGCTTTGCCTGCAGGCTGCGGCATTGGGCGGCGTCCAGAAGGCACTCAAACACAGAGCACTGCACACGGTGCCCAAAGTTTACGCATTGTTTGGCAATCTGGCGCAGACGCTTTCTGCCGGCGGCGGTTTCCGTATTGACGTCATAGGTGATGAGCACAAGCATGATTTTTCACTTCCATAAAAACGGCGGATATTCGTCCAAATCTCCGCGCAGATATCGGGCAAGCAACAGCGCCTGAATGTAGGGGATCATTCCCCACGGGAGCTTTTCATTCAGGTATGGGTGCGTCAGCTGCTCCTTTTTCTTTTCCTGCCAGTGCTTCAGGAAGGTCTTACGGCCATCACCGGTTAGTAAGACAGCGCCGCTCTCCCGCTTTTCAAAAAAATCCATTTTGACCATCCGGTTGTTGATCAGGGTTAGGACGAACCGGTCAGCCATACACGGGCGCAGCTCCTCCATCAAATCCAGCGCCAAGGAGGTGCGGCCCGGCCGGTCGCGGTGGAAAAAGCCCACGTAAGCATCCAGCCCAACGCTTTCCAGTGCGGAGGCGCAGTCAGACGCCAAAAGGCTGTAGGCAAAGGAAAGCATCGCGTTGACGGGATCAAGCGGCGGGCGGCGGTTACGGCCACGAAAAAAGAAATGCTCTTTGGCGCCCAGAATCATATCGTCAAACACACCGAAATAGGCGGCGGCGCCAACTCCCTCCAGCCCGCGGAGACGATCTGGGGAGGTTGCTTCCAGCACAGTGGGGAGCAGCTCTTTGATTGTGCCGCTGGCCGTGCGCAGATGGTCGCCATCCAAGCGGAGGCTGTGATCACGAAGCGTTCGATCAATGCTCCACCGGGTGTTATACAGCTTCCCGAAAATCATGGAGCGAGCGATATGGCAGCTTTCCTCCGGGCTGTCGGCAATGCGGTATTGCGTGCGCCGCAGCAGGACGTTTCCGTTGCTTTCCCCACATGCCCGGGCCAGGAAACGCCCTCTTGGCGAGCAAAAGGAAAGCGCGATCCCCCGCTCAACACACGCACCCATCAGTGCGGGAGAAGCGCCGGCATAGGAGAAGGAGAGAATCCCGGATAGGGTGTGAAGCGGGTAGCGGGCGACGGCTTCCTTGCCTCGGTTGGCAACGACGTTTTCGCCATCCAGCGAGAGGTAGATATCCTCTGAGGTGACAAAGAGTGTGTTCAGCAGCTGTTTCATGTGATCTCCTCCAGCGCTTTGGCAAGATAGCCGGATGCTTTGCCCACCCGCTCCAGCCCGGGCAGGCAAAGCTCCTTGAGCGAACAGGCGTTGCAGGATTTGGTCCGCCTGACCTTGGGCGTATAGCCTCTTTGATAGAGCTGATGCATCTCTTCCAAACAGGAACGCACCTGCTCGCGCAGCTCCTGCGTAAACGGGACGGCGGCCCGGCGGCGTGTTTCGCCGTAAAAGAGCGCCCCCTCCGGGATGGAGCAGCAAAGCATCTCCTCCAGGCACATGGCCTGGCCGCAGAGCTG
>USBP01000381.1 GCA_900552985.1 uncultured Oscillospiraceae bacterium | reverse complement strand
GGCCCCCGCCGCCAAATCTGTCTTAACCTGTATCAACGGCGCGCAGAGGGAGACAACGCCGCCCGGCGGACACAGCCGCAAAGAAAAACGCAATAGCCCCTGCGCACCGATGCAGCCTATTCTTTTTTATCATATCACGTTTTCGGATGTTTTGCAATTTTTTGAACAGATTTTATCAGCTGAAACAGGTCTTTTTTGCTGGTAAAATAGGAGGGCGCTACACGGATCGTTCCCGTTTCAAACGTCTGATAGGCCTTGTGGGCACATGGCGCACAGTGCAGGCCGGCACGCACGGCAATTCCATCTTCATTCAACCGGCCGGCAGCTTCCTCACTGTGCAGGCTGAATATATTGAAGGAGAGCAACGGCACGTACTTTCCATCCTCCGGCCTGTGCGTATACAAAAGTACTTTCTCAATCTGGGACAATGCATCATAAAGCTGCTGCATCAAAAGCAGCTCGTGCTCCCGGATGTTTTGCTGCCCTGCCTGCCGGATAAAATCAAACCCGGCGGACAGGCCCAAAATGCCCGGAGTGTTTCCTGTTCCGCTTTCCAGCTTATCCGGCAGGATAGGCGGTTGTGCAAGATGTGCAGAAAGGCTGCCGGTGCCGCCCTCTATCAGCGGACGAACCGCGCTGCCATCCGCACACAGAAGCAGCCCGGTACCCATCGGGCCGTACAGGCCCTTATGGCCGGGAAGGCACAAAAAATCAATGCCTGTCTTTTTCATATCAATCGGCAATATTCCAGCGCTTTGGGCTGCATCCACCACAAACAGCGCACAGTGCGCATGTGCGAGCGCGGCAAGCTGAGCAATAGGCAAAACGGCGCCAAACACATTGGAGGCGTGCGTGCAGATCAGTATGCGGGTGTTAGGCCTTATCTGCGCCCGAAAATTTGCCACCGTCTGCTCAAAATCCCCCTCGCATACGTGCGCGCTGCTGTAGGTGATCGTCCCCTCCTCGGCCATTCGGTAGAGAGGGCGCATAACCGCGTTATGCTCCAGGTCGGAGGTCAGCACATGATCTCCCCGGCATAAAACGCCATGCAGGACCATATTGATTGCATGCGTGCAGTTAAGCGTAAAGATCACATTTTCCGGCTCATCCAGCCCAAACAGTTCGGCGGCCTGTTCCCGGCAATGGTAAACACGCTCCGCTGTGCGCAAGGACATCGTATGCCCCGAGCGCCCGGGGTTCGCGCCGAACGCTGCCAGTGCGTGTGTTATTGCCTCCCGCACCATACGCGGCTTAGGATAGGTTGTCGCAGCGTTATCTAAATAAATCACGGCTTTCGATCGCCTCCTGATTCCCCCGTCAGCCTGACATGGCCCGCCTGAAGGATCGAAAGCGCTTCTGCGCGATTCCCTTTGGTTACATAAATTGTATAACAACACCCATCCGCAGAATCCGGATCGGGCGTTTTTTTATAGATTGCATGGAACCCATTTTCATTTAATAGGCGGATTCCCTTTTCTGCATGCGTAATTGAACAAACCTTAAAATTTGGCTGTCCCATAAGCAGTCACCTCGCTTCGTATTATCTTATGCGAGAGGTCTGCTTCGTGTCCAACCAAAACCGTTTTACCACTCTTCAATCAAACAGACGGCATGCGCTGCCATTCCCTCCCCGGCCCCGGTAAAGCCGAGTTTCTCCTCCGTTGTCGCCTTTACGCTGATGCTCCCTGGCGAAAGGCCGCAGGCGACAGCGATATTCTGCCGCATTTCCGGTATAAATGGCTTCAGCTTCGGCGCCTGTGCCAATACGGTTGCATCGATATTGACAATGGTAAAGCGCGCGTCAGTGAGCGCTTTTGCAACCAGGGCGAGCAGCTTCAGACTATCAGCACCTTCATATTGTGGATCCGTATCCGGAAAAAGCGTGCCGATATCACCCAACGCAGCCGCGCCGAGCAAAGCGTCGCAAATCGCATGCAGCAGCACATCGGCGTCTGAATGCCCCAAAAGACCGGTCTCGTGGGGAATATGCACGCCGCCCAGAATCAGCTCCCGGCCGG
>USBP01000380.1 GCA_900552985.1 uncultured Oscillospiraceae bacterium | reverse complement strand
AGAACGGGCGCTTTCCGCGGCGCGCGCTCTGACTCAGGGCGGCGGGCAATCGTTTGCCACCGCAGGCGCGGGCGCTTTTCGCATTCGCACGGATGGTGCAGATTTCTTGGATATCAAGCGGATGAAGGGCTAGTCCCTTTTCCCAAATATACCGGGCGGGAGGTTCAGCCATGGCGGAAATCACGGAAAAAGAGCTGAAAAAGCAGCTGGCCAACGGGATGTTTGCCCCGGTTTACCTGCTGTATGGGGAGGAAACGTTCCTCAAGCAGTATTATGCGGGCCAGATTGCGGAGAAAGCGGTTGCACAGGGCTTTGAAACCTTTAACCTGCATAAGCTGGAGGGGAAAGACGCTTCGCTGGACGAGATTGTGGATGCTGCCGAGCAGCTTCCCATGATGGCGGAGCGCACCTGTGTGCTTGTGCGGGATTTTGATTTAAAGGCCCTCAAGGGTGCGCAGCGGGAGAAGCTGGAGGCTTTTTTGGCGGATCCGCCGGGTACCTGTTCCGTGGTTTTCTGGATGGATACGGTGGAGGTCTCCCCAAAGCAGAGCCGAGATTGGCAGGCGCTGATCAAACTGATTGCAAAAAGCGGCAGCGCCGTCTGCCTGGGGCACCGCTCTGCCTCCGATCTTGCGCGCCAACTGGCGGCCAGCGCGAAAAAGCGCGGCGGTGTGCTTTCGCCGGATACAGCGGCCTATCTTGTTTCGTTTTCCGGCAGCGATCTGAATATCCTGCTCAATGAACTGGATAAGCTTTGCGCCTATGCACGGGGGCGGGAAATTACACAGGCGGATATTGAAGCTGTGTGCATCAAAAGCGTAGAGGCGACGGCCTTTGATATGACAAAGGCGCTGCTGCGCGGGAAGTATGCGGACGCTTATCGGATGCTCGACACGCTTTTTGCCCAGAAAACCGAGCCGGTCATGATTGCAGGCGCGCTGATCTCCTCCTATGTGGATATGTACCGGGCGAAGGCGGCGCTCTCTTCCGGGGAGCGCGTAGAAGCGGTTGCCGAGGCATTTTCATATAGGGGGCGGGAATTTCGCCTGCGGTATGCGGCGCAGGATGCCGCCCGCCTTAGCCTTACGCAGCTGCGCGATTGCCTCGATGTGCTCAGCGAGGCGGATGAAGCGCTCAAAAGCACGCGCACAGAGAAGCGGCTGGTGCTGGAGGAAGCTTTGCTGCGTTTGCAGCGTGTCACCAAATGAGAAAAACCGCGCTGCCGGGCGCGGTTTTAACCCGTTTACCTGAGAATTAAAAGGATGGCCTTTGACTTATGATACGCATTAGACAGGCTGTGATTGTGGAGGGGAAATATGATAAGATCAAGCTTTCCTCCCTGCTTGACACGGTCATTATCCCGACCGACGGCTTTGGCATTTTTAAGAATAAGGAGAAAATGAATCTGATCCGCCGCCTGGCTCAGACCAGAGGAATCGTAATCCTTACGGACAGTGATGCCGCCGGCTTTAAAATCCGTTCCTATATTGGCGGGAGCCTTCCGCCGGAGCATGTGATTCACGCCTATATCCCAGATATCATTGGCAAGGAGAGGCGCAAAAGCGCTCCTTCCCAGGAGGGAAAGCTGGGCGTGGAGGGAATGCCTGCCCGCATTTTAATGGAGTGCCTGGAGCGCGCCGGCGTCACCTGTGAGGAAACGGCGGAGCCGGGCCGTCGAATCACGAAAAGCGACCTTTATGAGGATGGATTGAGCGGCCGGCCAAACAGTCTCATGCTGCGCAAAAGGCTGCTCGCCCAGCTTCAGCTGCCGGAGCGGTTGTCTGCTAACGCACTGGTGCAGGTTTTGAATTTGTTTATGACCTATGAGGAATATAAGCAGGCCGTCCGCTCCTGTGGAAAGACGGAAATGAAGTAGCAGAGCGGTAGACGGCGGATGTATCGTGCAAGGGAGGCGGCTTGAGCTTTCCCCTCTCTGAGCTCGTGATATGGCGCCTGACCGACAGGCCGCCCGGCAATCGCCGGACGGCCTGTTTTTATAAGCGGCAGCTGTTACAGCAGC
>USBP01000379.1 GCA_900552985.1 uncultured Oscillospiraceae bacterium | reverse complement strand
GCTGTGAAATAGCACGGTAAAGCCCAGCCGCGCCAGCTCCCCCGCCAGGAACTGTGCATCTGTATTCACAATATCGCCGAGCAGCAGCTCGGTGCCAACAGATAGGATTTCAGCTTTCATAACAAAACTTCCTTTATCATAGGGGCAAAACGCATCCTCATGCGTCAATCGGCACGATTCGGACGCCGCTGAGCGCCCGCTCCATCAGCTCTTCCAGTGGGAGCATGGCCTGCGCTTTTTCTACTGCATCAAGCTGCGGGCGGGTTTTGGGATGCTTTGGCGTGAACACCGTGCAGCAATCCTCATAGGGCTGAATCGAAATTTCAAAGGTGTCGATTTTGCGCGAAATCGCAACGATCTCATCTTTATCCATGGCGATGAGCGGCCGGAACACCGGCATCTCCGCTACAGCGTCCGTGCAGGCGATCGCCTGGAGCGTCTGGCTCGCCACTTGGCCAATGCTCTCCCCTGTGACCAGCGCGCCGCATTCCTCCCTGCGCGCAATCTGCTGCGCAAGCAGCATCATTGCGCGGCGCATGATGAGCGTAAACAGATCCTCCGGGCAATGATCTTTGATCTGCTCCTGAATCTCGGTGAACGGCACGACAAAAAGCGAAATATGGCCGGCATAGCGCGCCACCTTGCGCAATAAGGCATGCACCTTCTCCTCCGCGCGCGGGCTCGTATAGGGCGGCGACGCAAAGTGGACGGCGGTCAGCTGCAAGCCGCGTTTGGCCATCATCCACCCCGCGACCGGGCTGTCGATCCCACCGGAGATCAGCAGCGCCACGCGCCCGCCGGAGCCGACCGGCATACCGCCAGCGCCCTTTTGCTGGTTACCGCGGATAAAGGCCCATTGATCGCGTATCTCCACCGTTACCGTCACATCCGGATGGTGGACGTCTACCCGCAGGTGCGGGAATTTCTCGCCGAGATAACCTCCAAGCTCCGTACTGATCTGCGGGGAGGTCAGGGGGAATTTTTTATCCGACCGTTTTGCCTCCACCTTAAAGGACCCAGCCTCCAGCAGCTGCGGGGCGAGGTATTCCCCTGCGATGCGCAAAATCTCCCCCATCTCCTTGGGGGACTGCGCAGCGCGGCTGAAGCCCGCGATACCAAACACGCGGGAGAGACGGTCCGCCGCCTCCTCCAGATCGATCCCTTCCTCCATCGGCTCGATCATCACGGTGGACTGGCTTTTTGTAAACTGAAACCGACCGAGCGGCGACAGCCGCCGGCGCATATTCTTCACCAAAATATCTTCAAATGTAGAGCGATTGAGCCCCTTGAGGGCGAGCTCGCCATCCTTCACCAGAATAATCTCTTTCATAACGACCTTCTGCTTTCTATGTTCAATTTCTTCTGAGCAATCGCTGCGCCCGCTGGAGCCCTTGCAGCAGCAGTTCCAGCTCCTCTACCGTCGTAAAGTGCGAAAAGCTGACGCGCAGCGCACTGTCAATGCGCTTATCCGGCAGGCCCAGCGCTGTGAGCACCGGGCTTTTATGCCCTTTTGCGCACGCAGAGCCGCTGGAGACATACACGCCCATCTCTGAAAGCAGGTTTAGAACCGGCTCCGAACGCAGGCCCGGCAGGGAAAGATTGACGATATACGGCAATGCATCCGGCGGGGAATTTAACACAACGCCCGGCATACCATTGAGCTTTTCACACAGATAAGCCCGAAGCATGGCGGCGTGCGCCAGCCCTGTTTTTACATCCGGCAACGCCGTACAGGCCGCGCCAAAGCCGATGAGGGCCGGCATCGCCTCTGTGCCAGAGCGCAGCCCCCGCTCCTGCCCACCGCCCAGTGTGCGCGCCTCGATGCGCACCCCGCGGCGGATATACAATGCGCCTGCGCCCTTGGGGCCGTGGATTTTATGGGCGCTCACCGTCATGAAATCAATGCCGAGAGCGGCGGGCTTCAGCTCCAGCTTGCCAAATCCCTGCACGCAGTCACAGTGAAACAGGGCGGGAGCTCCAGCCCGGCGGATGGCCCGACGCACCGCCTCGAGCGGCTGGGT
>USBP01000378.1 GCA_900552985.1 uncultured Oscillospiraceae bacterium | reverse complement strand
CCTGCCGCTTTTGGGCGGAATGCCGGCCGGCGCGGCCAGAGAACGGGAGCAGAGCATAACAAGGCTTGCGCCTCTGTCGGCCGGCGTGCTGATGCTGCTGGCAACGTTGCCCGGCGGTATACTGGAGCGCATCCCTTTATCCGTGCTGGCTGTTATTCTGATTGTGCCAATGTGGGAGCAGCTGGATTTTCAGGCGCTGAAGACGGTGTTTGGCGGTAAAAGGCCGGTGCAGATCCTCCTGTTCTTCCTGTGCGCCGCTGTGACGGTTTTCCTTGAGCTGCCCTATGTGATGCTGCTGTTTGCTGTGGTGACGGCTGGCGCGGCCCTGCGCACAGCATATCAAAGGAAAAAAAGCTGTTAAGCCTATGCCTGCCGTAGATTGCCTGTATCAAAACCCTGTGCCGTCAAAAAATGATTGGCATAGGGCTTCTGCCATTTGATGCCGTTTTAGCGATAGGCGGCCATTTGCGTTCTTTTGCCAAATCGTGTATACTAAGATAGACACTATGCTTACTCCGCCCCGGAGAGAGGATGAGAATCAGATGATTTTAACAGTCGATATCGGCAACAGCAATATCACAATGGGTGTATATAAAGAGGATGAATTGTTATTCGTCGCCCGTCTGGCAACGGAGCGCGCCCGCACGGGGGATCAATACGCGGTGGAGCTCAAGGCGATTTTTGCGCTCTACGATGTGGTGCCCAGGGATTTTGAAGGCGCGATCATCAGCTCCGTTGTGCCAGAGCTGACGGCGGCGGTGCGCAGCGCGGTGCAGATGGTCACAGGCCATGCGCCGCTGCTGATTGGGCCTGGCCTGAAAACAGGGCTCAACATCCGCACGGATACGCCCGGCATCCTCGGCGCGGACCTGGTGGTGGGTGCGGTGGCGGCGATCCACTCCTATGAGCTGCCGTGCCTTGTGATGGATCTGGGCACGGCGACAAAAATCAGCGTCCTTGATGAGCAAGGCACCTATCTTGGCTGCACGATTTCTGCAGGTGTGGGAATTTCGCTGGATGCGCTGGCGACCCGGACTTCCCAGCTGCCGCACATCAGCATAGAAGCGCCGGATCACGTCATCGGCACGAATTCACCGGATTGCATGCAGTCCGGCACCGTATTCGGCACAGCCGCCATGCTGGACGGCCTGTGCGACCGGATTGAAGAGGAGCTTGGCCGGCCCGTTAAAACGATTGTGGCCACCGGAGGGCTGGCAAAGGATATCGTATCTAATTGTAAACGCAATGTCCTTTACAGTGAAAATTTACTCTTGGAGGGCCTTAAGCTGGTTTATGAGAAAAATATGTCGAAAAAAGATCGTGACGCAAAGCGTTGATTTGATACATTTTGCCGCTTGACAAGAGCAATTCGTAAGGGTAAAATGCTTTACGAATAGGGCTTTTCACGAGTGAGCCCTGTTGTTTTCCGCCAAATTTTGCGCTGCATCTCCAATTTGGGAGAGCAGCAGCAAGGAGGAATATAAATTGAAAAAGAATTCCCTTGCGAGGACGATGCGCCTCGCGCAGCTGGCCATGTTGATTGCCCTTCAGGCGATCCTCACCTTTACCCCGGTAGGCTTTATTATGATCCCGCCGATCTCCATCACGCTGATGCATATTCCGGTGATTATCGGCGCTGTCACAATGGGGCCCTTGTTCGGAGGGGTTCTCGGCGCGTCGTTCGGCGTGATGTCCATGCTGAAAGCGACGTTTGCTGCGGCAAGCCCGGCGGATATCATCTTCTCCCCGTTTATCAGCGGGTCGCCGGTGCAGTCGCTGATTTTGTGCATTGGCCCGCGCATCCTGCTTGGCGTCATTGCCGCATGGCTGTTTATCGGCCTGAAGCGGCTGCTCAAAAATGAAGTGGTGGCAATTGGCCTGAGCGCCGGTGTTGCAACGCTGTGCCACAGTGCGATGGTATTGGGGCTGATGTGGCTGCTGTTTGACTCCCTGCCGCTCAAGGAGGTTTTTGCGACGATGATGTCGCTCAACTGCCTGCTGGAGATCGCGATGGCGGTTGTCGTCGGGATAGCGG
>USBP01000377.1 GCA_900552985.1 uncultured Oscillospiraceae bacterium | reverse complement strand
ACTGGGCGTTGCGCGGCTGCTGCCGGTGTCCATGATTGGCGAAGACTGGAGAGGTTTTCTTCTGAAAAACTGTCTGGCCGAACAGGGGATTGAGGATTCCTATATTCTGCCAAGCGGTCATTGGCAAACGCCATGCTACTGTAAGCCAATGCGGATGGGCCTTTCCGATGTGGTCTATGAAGATCCGAGACTTGATTTTGAAAACCTGAGCCCTATGCGTGCTGAGGACGAAGCGCGGGTTCTGAAGGCGCTGGAGCGGGCCGCCCCACAGGCGGATGTGATCGCTGTGTCGGATCAGTGCGGCTGCGGAGTGATTACCCCAGCGGTCCGGAAAAGGCTCTCCGATTTGGCGGGAGACCGGCCCGTCATTGTAGATAGCCGGGAACGAATTGCAGACTACACCGGTGTGATCATCAAACCGAATGAGGTGGAGGCTGCCGTTGCCGCCGGATGGGATATCACCGGGCGCCAGCTTTCCATTGAGGAATATGCGAAAATCGGCGGTACGCTGCGTGCGCGAACTGGCAAACCGGTGGTGATTACCTTGGGCGAAAGAGGCGCTCTCTGGTGCGACGAAAGCGGAGCAGTGTTGGCTGATACGGTCAAGGCGGAGCCGCCGGTGGATATCGTAGGGGCGGGAGACACCTTCCTCTCCGCGTTTTCATGCGCCCTTGCAGCGGGGGCACAGGGCGGCGAAGCGCTGGCATTTGCAAACCTGGCTTCCGCGGTAACGGTGAAAAAAATAGGCACAACCGGCGCCGCTGGTATGGAAGAGATTCTACAAAAATATCAGGAGTATTATGCATGAGTGAAGGAATCAGTCAGCTGGAAATTCTACATCCGGAGCATCTCCCAAACGGAAGAATCCGGGCAGCTATTTTTGATTTTGATGGAACCTTTTCCACGCTGCGTTGCGGTTGGGAAGAGGTCATGCGCCCCTTGATGCTGGAGATGATCTCCGGCGGACCGGCAGATCAGGCGGATGCAGCGCTGAAACGGGAAGTAGAGGCATATATCGATGAATCCACAGGCATCCAGACTGTGTATCAGATGCGTTGGCTGGCAGAGCGTGTCCGCGCGGCCGGGCGGGGCGCTCCGCAGCGGGATGAGTGGTGGTATAAGGCGGAATATAACCGCCGCCTTATGAAGCAGGTGGAGCGGCGCTTGGCGCGGCTGGAGCACGGGGAAGAAAAGCCGGAGCATTACCTCATTTCAGGCGTGGTGGAGTTTCTATATGCATTGCGCGGGCTTGGGATTGATACGTATTTGGCCAGCGGCACAGACCACCGGGATGTGCTGCGAGAAGCCGGCGCATTGGGTGTGGCGGATTGCTTTACCGCGATCAAAGGTGCGCCGGAGCACCAGGCCGCCTGTTCCAAGGAAGCGGTTCTAAAGATGATCTTGGAGGAAAAACGGTTACCAGGAGGCAGTTTGCTGATGGTAGGAGATGGCAAGGTGGAAATCGCCCTGGGCGTGGCATGCGGAGCTTATACTTTGGGAGCCGCGACAGATGAGCAGGCGCGCAGTGGAGTGAATCCCGTTAAACGGGCCAGACTGATTAGGGCCGGTGCGGATGCGGTCACTGGAGATTTTTTGAATCTTTCGGAGCTGCTTGAATGGCTCGGCGTCTCTTGAGTAGAGAAAGGCTCGGTCCGATTGCTTCTTTCTTTTGCAACGGATTGGTGTGGATGAAGGCAACGGCCGATAGGTGGGGGAAAACCGTTTGTATTTAGAAAAAGAGAGGGTTACAATGAAACAGCGTACCGTTCAATTCTGCGAGGATTTTTTCAGACGGCAGCCACAGCTGACGTGCCTGCACAGTGCCGTAGGGCAGGCGATTTTACTGCTTACGCACACCTTTTCCGCCGGAGGGAAGCTGCTCCTGTGCGGTAACGGTGGCAGTTGCGCCGATTGCGACCATATCGCGGGGGAATTGCTTAAGGGCTTTTTAATGAAGCGCCCGGTTCCTCCGGAATTTGCGGAGAAGATGCAACGGGATTTTCAGGAGGAGGGGGCCCGCATTGCAGAACGGCTGCA
>USBP01000376.1 GCA_900552985.1 uncultured Oscillospiraceae bacterium | reverse complement strand
ATGAGAGCCTTGCGCTGAAATACCGGTTGACCGCCGAGAAAATCCGCAGCTGCACCGGCCGGGAATACCGGAAGCTGCATGTGGTAGGCGGCGGCACAAAGGATCGCCTGCTCTGCCAGATGACGGCGGACGCCTGCGGCATGCCTGTGCTCGCAGGGCCGGTGGAGGCAACGGTGCTGGGAAACCTCGCCGTACAGCTGATCGCCTGCGGCGCAATCAAAAATATCCGTCAGGCGCGGCAGATCATTGCGCAGAGTGAAACGCCCGCGCGTTATGAGCCAAAGGATACGGAGCGTTGGGATAGCGCTTATCAGCAATTCATGCAATATATAATATAATTGATCAATTTGAAAGGGAGATGCTGAACATGGCAAAGGCAAAAATCGGAATCCGGCCAATTATTGACGGCCGCTGGGGCGGCGTGCGCGAGGGCCTGGAGGGGAAAACCATGGCGATGGCGCAGGCCTCCAAAAAGCTGATTGAAGAGAATGTGTTTTACACCGACGGCACGCCGGTTGAATGCGTGATCTCCCCCTGCACAATTGGCGGCGGCGCGGAGGCGGCAAAGTGCGCGGAATTCTTCGCAACGCAGAATGTGTGCGCTACGCTCTCCGTCACCCCCTGCTGGTGCTACGGCAGCGAGACGATGGATCTTGACCCGCTGACCATCAAGGCCGTTTGGGGCTTTAACGGCACGGAGCGCCCCGGCGCGGTGTATCTCGCTGCGGCGATGGCAGCCCATGCGCAGCGCGGCCTGCCCGCTTTTTCGATCTATGGGCACGATGTGCAGGATGTAGATGACAACACCATCCCCGCAGATGTGGCGGAAAAAATCCTCCGCTTTGCACGCTGTGCGGCGGCGGTGGGCCAGATGCGCAACAAGGCCTATGTGGGAATCGGCGCGGTGGCGATGGGCATCGCCGGCTCCAACTGCGACGCGCAATTTTTGCAGGAGTACCTCGGCATCCGTGCGGAGTGGGTGGATATGTCTGAGGTACAGCGCCGCTATCAGCTGGATATCTATGATAAGGAAGAATTTGAAAAGGCCTATGCCTGGACGCGCGCGCACTGCAGGGAGGGCTTTGATAAAAACGCAAACCCCCACGACCGGGAGCGCAAGGAATACGAGTGGGATTTTGTTGTGAAGATGACGCTCATCTGCCGCGACATCCTCTTTGGCAATGAAAAGCTCAACGATATCGGCCGCCATGAGGAGGCGCTTGGGCGCAATGCGATCCTCGGCGGCTTCCAGGGCCAGCGGATGTGGACGGATTTCATGCCCAACGGCGATTTTACCGAGGCGATGCTCAACTCCAGCTTTGACTGGAACGGCAAAAAGGAGCCCATCACCTTTGCAACGGAGAACGACGGGTTAAACGGCCTTGCGATGCTTTTCGGCAAGCTGCTGACCGGCACGGCCAGTGTGTTTGCGGATGTGCGTACCTATTGGAGCCCGGAGGCCGTGCGGCGCGTGACCGGCAAAACGCCGGAGGGCCCGGCAGCGGGCGGCTTTATCCACCTGATCAATTCCGGCGCGGCAGCGCTTGACGCAACCGGCGTCTGCCAGGATGCATCGGGCAAAAAACTCATCAAAAAGTGGTGGGATGTGACGGATGCGGACATTGAGGCCATGACTGCGGCGGCCGGCTGGTGCCCGGCCGACCTGGGCTATTTCCGCGGCGGCGGCTTTTCCTCCCACTTTAAAACGCAGGCGGAAATGCCGGTGACCATGATCCGCGTGAATCTGATCAAGGGCATCGGCCCGGTGCTTCAGCTCGCGGAGGGCTACACCGTCACCCTGCCGGACGAGATCCATGACATTCTGGATAAACGCACGGATCCCACCTGGCCGACCACCTGGTTTGTGCCCCGCCTGACCGGCAAGGGCGCGTTTAAGGATGTGTATTCCGTGATGGCAAACTGGGGCGCCAACCACGGCTCCCTGACCTATGGGCACATCGGTAAGGATTTGATTACCCTCGCCAGCATGCTGCGTATTCCGGTTGCGCTGCACAATGTGGCGGATGACGACCTCTCCTCTCCGCAC
>USBP01000375.1 GCA_900552985.1 uncultured Oscillospiraceae bacterium | reverse complement strand
CCGCCGTATTCCAGTGGGAAGCGGAATTGCTTTTCCGCAGAGCAGAAGTGTGAGGAGGTGGAGGCCACTGCCAGCCTGGCTGTGCCGGTGTCGATAAACACGGCTGCCATCAGGAGGGAAAGCGCCATGGTTGAGCAGGCGCCATAAAGCCCTGCAAACGGCATATCCAGCTCGCGGATGCCGAAGCAGGTGCCGATGCACTGGCTGAGCAGGTCCCCTGCAAAAATAACGTCGATATCCGCGGGGCTTTTCTGCGCCTTGCTCAGGGCATGGAGCACGGCCTCCCGATGCAGTTTGCTCTCCGCCTTTTCCCAGGAGGCTTCGCCCAGGGTAGAATCCTCAAAAATATGATCGAATTCCGCTGCCAGAGGGCCTTCCCCTTCCTTTTTTCCCCCCACTGCTCCAAAGCCCAGCACTATAGGGCGGGATGGCAGCGTGATCGTGTATCTGCCTGCTCGCATTGCCATGAGTGCTTCCTCCTTTTTAAAATAATCGAAAGATCCAGAGGATCAGGCCATAGAGCACCGCTGCCGCGGGCCCATACAGGATCACGGGGCCCGCCACCGAGAAAATCTGCGCGCCGGTGCCGAGAATCCTGCCCTCGCTTTGAAACTCCATTGCCGGTGAAACAACTGCGTTGGCAAAGCCTGTGATCGGCACGATCGTCCCTGCGCCGGCATGCCTTGCGATCTTGTCAAAAACGCCGAATGCTGTCAAAATAGCCGTGATGGCGATTAATGTGACGGAAACCGTCGTTTTGGCCTGTTCCTCGCTCAATTGTGCCATCAGATAAAGGCTGTTGAGCGCCTGGCCAAGGGTGCAGATAAGCCCGCCGATTAGAAATGCTTTGAGTAGATTGACTACCTTATGGGAGGGGGGCGAGGCCTGATCCGCCATTTTACTGTATTCGTTGCCTGTAACAGCCATAGTACAGTCTCCTTTTTCTTTTGAATAGCACTATTTTTTCCGGTAAACATGGAGATATACGCGGTGCGCCGGAGCGGCGGCCGCCTGAAAGACAGCCTTTGTATCGCACAGTGCGAAAACGCATGCTTCATTCATAGTTCGTTTACAAATTTTTCTTAACTTGCACACATGCACCGTTTAATATAAAAGCATCCTGTATCAAGGGGCAGAAGGAGTGGTTTGCTTGCCGCTGATCGACATTCGCAATGTTTATAAAATTTATAACCCTGGTGAAAATGAGGTTCACGCGCTGGACGGGGTAACGCTCAAAATTGAGCGGGAGGAATTTGTTGCGATCGTGGGGCAGTCCGGTTCCGGGAAATCCACGTTAATGAATATGATAGGCTTGTTGGATTCCCCCACGAGCGGAGAATATTATTTGGATGATGAGGATGTCTCTCAGCTTTCTGACGATAAACTCTCAGAGATCCGAAACAAGCAGATCGGATTTATCTTTCAGGGCTTTAACCTCATTCCCAGCCTGACGGCGCAGGCAAATGTTGAGCTTCCGCTGGTATACCGCGGCATGCCGGCACAGCAGCGCCATGAACTCTCTGTGAAGGCGCTGGAGCGCGTGGGGCTCGGGCACCGGCTGAATCACCGGCCTGCGGAGATGTCCGGCGGGCAGCAGCAGCGTGTTGCAATTGCACGCGCAGTGGCGGCGCGGCCGCCCGTTATTCTGGCCGATGAGCCGACGGGGAACCTTGACTCCCACTCCGGCAAGGAGGTTATGCACATCCTGCATGAGCTCAGCGAGGAAGGGCGCACTGTTGTGCTGATTACGCATGACAATGGAATTGCAGCCGAGGCCAAGCGTGTCGTCCGCATTCAGGACGGCAAGGTGGTAGATGATTATTTTAACACCTGATGCCCGGGGATTTAGTCTTGATAGATAAATGGAAAGCGCCGGCCTCCAGAGGGGAGGCATTGCTTTTCCTCTGCTGCTGATGCAGCCAAAAGCCCGCTTCGCAGAATGGGCGGCGTAAAAACGGTTCCACTGGAATGGTTTGGCGCTGCTTTTTCTGTGCAGCGGGCTTTTTGTGCGGCCGACCCGACCGCGCCGGCTTTGCCTGAGGCGGTAGGT
>USBP01000374.1 GCA_900552985.1 uncultured Oscillospiraceae bacterium | reverse complement strand
AATTCCCTCACGCGCACGCAGTCAGTGGTGGCAGCTTGCCGTCCGGTCCTATTGCTATGCTTGCGGCTCTGAACCGCTTACAGACTCCGTTAAAAGCCTTCCGCGGCCTGAGCGGAAAAATACGCGCCTTTTTATTTTGAATCAATGCAACAATCCTGCTCCTTTTCCGCACTATAAAAACGAGGGACGAAAAAGGGGGATGCTTTTCATGGCAACACCTGATATTCATTTGGTCGAACGGGCACAGGCCGGCAGCGCAGAGGCCTTCGGCCAGCTTTACGCCTACTATGCGCAGGAGCTTTACCGCTTCGCCTATTACTACCTTGGCTCGCGCGAGGAGGCGGAGGATGCGGTGCAGGATGCCGTCTGCGCGGCATTCCAAAGTGTCGGCGCGCTGCGCAGGGCCGGTGCGTTCAGGGCGTGGCTGTTTGCCATTCTGCTCAACACCTGCAAGCGTCATATCGCCTCTGTGCAGCAGCGGCGGCTGACCTCCCCGCTGGAGGAGGCGCAGCAGCTGGCGGAGGATGAATGCCCGGATGCGCTCCTAAGCGCCCTTGAACTGCGGGATGCGATCTATGCGCTCAGCGAAGAGGAGCGTGGCATCCTCCTGCTCTCTGTTATCGGCGGCTACAAAAGCCATGAAATTGCCAAAGCCCTCGGTTGTCCCTCCGGCACTGTCCGTTCCAAACTGTCCCGGTCCCTTGCCAAGCTGCGCATGGCAGCAGAAAAGGAGTCCTTATCATGAAGAAAAAACAAAGCCCCCAAATAAAAGCGCTGCAAAAGGCGCTCGAGCCCCTTGACCGGCTCAATCCACTGCCCAATTCCCTCTCCCCCGAGCGCGTCACAGCCCTGCTCCGGCAGCAGGAGGCTCCCTGCCCGCCCAAGCGCCGCGTGCTGACCCTGCGCCATGTGGCGGCAATAGCGGCAGTGCTGGCAATTGCCATTGGCGCTGTGGCGCTGTGGAAGGGCCTCCCCTACCTCGAGGTTACGGAGCCCTCGGGCGAGAGCAAGCCCTTAGTGGAGGCTGTGCAGGATTATTCGGAGATTGAAGCCTATTTTCAAAAGCTGCAAAGCAGCATTCCGTTCCAGACAGAATCCTATGCTCGGGATGAGGCCGCCGGAATACCGGCGGGAGCTGCTAAGGGGGATAGCTCTTCCCCCACGCAGAGCAACGCACCGCAGGCATCCACAAATCAAAATGTGCCTGCGGAAACGCCCTATGGCCAAACCAATACACAGGTAGCGGGCGTCGATGAGGCCGATATCTTAAAGAATGACGGCTCCTGCCTCTATTTTGCCCCAGCGGGCGGCAAATCCATCCGGATCATCGCGCCCACCCCGGCGGATTCCATGCAGGTGCTGGCCACGATCGCCATCCCGCAGGGGGAGCGTCTCCGCCGCCGAGCTCTACGTGCAGGGCAACCGGCTGATTGCCGTGTGCCGTGTGGAAAAGCCTGTCAGCGGAGCTGTGTCCGGCCAAGCTGCGGCCGATGCAATCTATAATGGCTGCTGCTACCCAGCTTTTACTGGCGACACCCGGCTGCTCATCTACGATATTGGCGACCGCTCTGCCCCAAGGCTTGCGCGCACCTTCACACAGGATGGCGCCATGCTCTCCTCCCGGATGATTGGCAGCACGCTCTACCTCGTCACGCAATACACGGTGCCGCTCTCCGGCGATGAGCTGACGGATTATATCCCCACCACAACAGATCAAAACGGCCCCTCCCAAAAGCTCGCAGCTGTGGATATCCGCATCCTCCCGGGCGCGGATACGCCCAATTACCTCGTGGTCAGCGCGCTGGACACCTCCGCAGATCAAGCAGAGCCCACCCGCAAGGCGGTGCTGGGCAGCGGCGACTCCGTGTATTGCAGCACGGACGCACTGTACGTCGCCTCCACAGAGTATAAGCAGGAGGGTGAATTCACCGCCATCACTGGCTTTCCCTTCACAGAGGAAGGGCTGGGGGAAAGCGTTTCCGGCCGCGTGCGCGGCCACGCGCTCAATCAGTTCTCTCTTGACAGCTACGGCGGCGCGCTGCGCATCGTATCCACGG
>USBP01000373.1 GCA_900552985.1 uncultured Oscillospiraceae bacterium | reverse complement strand
TCCTCACCACGCCGCCATACTGGGCTTATCTGAAAATAGCGGACGGCTGCTCCAACTGCTGCTCCTACTGCGCAATCCCCGGTATCCGCGGCCCGTTTCGCAGCCGCAGAATGGAACGCATCGTGGAGGAGGCGCAGGAGCTTGCGGCCTCCGGCGTAAAGGAGCTGATCCTTGTCGCGCAGGATACCACGCGCTATGGGGAGGATCTTTACGGTGCGCTTATGCTGCCGGAGCTGCTTACCCGGCTGTGCCAGGTGGAGGGAATCGAGTGGATTCGCCTGCTCTACTGTTACCCGGAGCGCATCACGGATGCGCTGCTGGAAACGATCGCACGGGAGCCGAAGGTGTTGCATTATCTGGATATTCCATTGCAGCACTGCGACGCGCAAATCCTTAGGCGGATGAACCGTTCCGGCTCGCGGGAGAGCCTTGCTGCGCTGATTGCAAAAATCCGCGCCCAAATCCCGGATATCGTCCTGCGCACCACCGTGATGACAGGCTTCCCCGGCGAGGACGAGGCAGCTTTCACGGAGCTTGCAGAATTTGTGAAGGAGCAGCGTTTTGACCGCCTGGGCTGCTTTGCTTATTCGCAGGAGGAGGGGACGGCTGCGGCCGCCTTCCCGGACCAGGTGGACGAAGAGGTCAAGCAGCACCGCGCCGAGTTGATTTTGCAGGATCAGTATGATATTGTAGAGGCCAACAACCGCGCGCGTATTGGCAAAACCTTCCGGGCTGTGGTGGAGGATTACGACGCCTATACCGACAGCTACACAGGCCGCACCTGGATGGATGCGCCCGAAATCGACGGCACGGTGCGCTTCACCTGTGGATATCCGCTGAACGACGGAGATTTTGTTGATGTAGAAATTTTTGATGTTTCTGATTACGATCTGATCGGCGAGGTCGTTTAATGAAAATCCACCTTTACCGCTGAACAGATCGGCGTTTCCTGAATTTGCAGAAGGGAGAACATACCGCATGAATACCCCGAATAAGCTGACGGTTCTTCGCATGATACTGGCTCCGGTTTTCCTGGCCGTTTTTCTGTGGGAGGGGCTTCCTTTTCATTACTGGTGGGCGGTGCTGGTATTCAGCGCAGCTGCAATAACGGATGCGGTGGACGGTAAGCTGGCCCGTAAAAACGACCAGATCACTGTTTTCGGCAAGCTGCTGGACCCTGTGGCGGATAAGATGCTTACCACAGCCGCGCTGCTCGGCTTCCTGCAGGTTGGCCTGTGCAATATCTGGATCGTCATGATCGTGCTTACCCGGGAGTTTGCCGTGACCAGCGTGCGGCTGATCGCCTCAGCGGAGGGCGTGGTGATCCCTGCAAATATCTGGGGAAAGCTTAAAACAGTCAGCCAGATGACCTTTACCATCCTGATTATGGTGCTTGCCGCCGTGCGGGAGATGGGAGCGCTCCCATCGTCGTTCCCTCTGCCGCTGGTTGCAAATATCCTCCTTTGGATTACGGCTGTGCTGACAGTGGTTTCCGGCGTCATTTACCTGATGCGGAGCACCAAGCTCATCACTTTTACGAAATAGGCCAGTTTCGGCGGGCAGGGGTTTCCCAAAAAGAGAAGTAGCATTTTTATGCCGGCTGGTATATAATGAAAATAATCTGTTGATGAATGAAATGCGTTGACCGGGAGAAGTAGCCGGGAAAGCGGCATCAGAGAGAGGGCGTGTTCGCTGCAAGCGCCCTTTGCCGGCGCCCGAGATGAAATGCACCCGACAGCACGCGGGGGGAAAGCGGGAGTTTCCGTGCCGGGTATCCCCGTGCGGCAGGCGCCGTTACCGCCGAAGGCTTTTCTTCCCGCTCCTTTGAAGGCGGGATGGAAGACCTGTTGAGAGAGAAATCGCAGTGGAACCGCGGAGTGACGCTCCGCCTGCGCCGAACGCCCTTTGGGAGGCGGCGTAGGCGGAGCTTTTTATTTTCGCCTGTTTCCATTGACAGGAGGGAATTGAAGATGTTTCGTCAGCTCAAAGAGGATATTGCGTGCGTGCGCGAGCGCGACCCTGCGGCGCGCAGCGCAGTAGAGGTTTTGTTTTTGTAC
>USBP01000372.1 GCA_900552985.1 uncultured Oscillospiraceae bacterium | reverse complement strand
GACACAAATTTGTGTCATGGACGTTTGTTTTTTCCAGCATAAACCCGGCGTCAGTGCACAGGGGTATCCATCCAGTTTTCAGCGCCGCAGCCCTGCTCCTGGCTGCGGCATTTCCTTTGTATATTGATGCTGCGCCTGCATTGGAAACAAGTCGTCCATCGGAGGGCACAGGATACACGCACCAGATTGATTCATCAAAGGCCCTTCCAACAGGTGCCATCCTCCTGTTCACACGCTCTTTTAAAATTGTTTTGGGGAAGATCCTCCTAATACGACTGAAATTTTATCTTTTAAAACGATTTGTTCAATAATCGACGATTTATTATATCTACATTTCGCTTAAAAAGATCAAAATATGACTCTCGTCACAATCCACCCCACAGGATTGCACAGATGCGTTCCCTGAGAGCACGCCGCCACCCCGTCCCAGTTATAAACAGGCGCTTGAAGGATAGACGTAAATAAAACCGTATTCCCCTCCCAGCATTCCATATAGAACTGTTTTTTGGACGCAATACCAGCGGAACGATTCTTCGGCTAAAAGTTGCACCAAAAATAAATAAAATTTAAAAATAGTCTGTTTTTATTGATCTTTTCTCTTCGGCAGCTTATAATGGCAGCAGAATGAAGCCGTTTGAAACAATTACTCCACCGAAGGAGGTTTCTGGTGATGACACGGTATGAAGAGGCGCGCAGCCGATATGCTAAAACCGGTGTAGATACCGAGGAGGCGCTCAAAACCTTGCGGGAGGTCCCGCTCTCTATTCACTGCTGGCAAGGGGACGATGTAACGGGCTTTGACGGCGGAGAGGCGCTTTCAGGCGGGATTCAGGCGACAGGCAACTACCCCGGCAGGGCACGCACTCCAGAGGAACTGATGGAGGATCTCCATAAAGCCTTTTCTCTCATCCCCGGCAGAAAAAAGCTGAACCTGCACGCCAGCTATGCTATTTTTGAAGAAGGCGAGTTTGCAGAACGCGATCAGATAGCGCCCAGGCACTTTTCCCGATGGGTAGCGTTTGCCAGGGAACACGGTCTGGGATTGGATTTTAACCCCACCTTTTTCTCTCACCCCATGGTGCGGGAGAATCTCACGCTCTCCTCGCCAGATGAAGCTACCCGCCGGTTTTGGGTGGAGCACGGCCGGCGCTGCCTGGAAATCTCCTCTTATTTTGCACAGGAAACCGGTATGCCCTGCGTAATGAACATCTGGATTCCGGATGGCTACAAGGATATCCCTGCTGACCGGCTCTCACCGCGTCTGCGCTTCCGGCAATCGCTGGATGAAATCCTCGCTGCGCCTTATGACAGGGAGCACGTTTTTGTCACGCTGGAATCCAAGGTATTCGGTATTGGATTGGAATCTTATACAGTCGGCTCCTCTGAATTTTGTCTGCAATATGCGGATCAAAAAGGGATCGTTCCTCTGATGGATAACGGCCATTACCACCCAACCGAGCTGGTATCGGATAAAATCTCCGCCCTGCTGGCCTTTCATGAAAAGATCGCGCTGCATATTACGCGCGGCGTCCGGTGGGACAGCGACCACGTCGTTCTCTTCGACGATGAAACACGGGAGATCGCCAAGGAAATCGTGCGCAACGATGCGCTGCATCGCGTTTTTCTGGCGACGGATTATTTTGACGCGGCAATCAACCGCATCAGCGCCTGGGTAACCGGCGCGCGCAGCGTGCAGAAGGCGCTGCTGTTCGCCCTGCTTCAGCCAAACCGGCTGCTGCGTCAGCTCCAGGATCAAAATAGAATGACAGAGCTGATGGTGTGGCAGGAATCACTGAAAACGCTGCCCTTTGGCGACGTATGGGAGGAATATCTCGCGCGGCAGGGGCTATCCCCAGATTATCTCAGTGAAATTACGCAATATGAGCAGGAGGTGTTGGTAAATCGGAAAGCGTTTCTAAAGCTCTAAAGCAATGCTGCTCCGCCCATGCGGAGCGGTTCATGCAATGCAATCAAGGGCAAATTGTTTTCACTTTTGCCGCACTGCAAAACGGAATATTTCTATCAGTTCCCTCATGCACCTATGAATAAAGCAACCGC
>USBP01000371.1 GCA_900552985.1 uncultured Oscillospiraceae bacterium | reverse complement strand
GCCTGCCAGTAATCCGACTGGGAAGGCTGGATGCCGCCCAACCCCGGACCGCCGCGCTGGACATTGATAATCAGCGCCGGCAGATCGGAGCCGCACATATAGGAAATCGCCTCAGATTTCAGGCTGATCCCCGGGGAGGAGGAGGACGTCATTGCGCGCACACCTGCCGCAGCCGCGCCCTGCACCATGTTGATGGCTGCGAGCTCGCTCTCCGCCTGCAAATACGTCCCACCGATCTTGGGCATCCGCTTGGACATATAGGCCGCAACCTCTGTCTGCGGAGTGATCGGATAACCGAAGAAATGACGGCAGCCCGCCTGAATGGCGGCCTCCGCAAGGGCTTCATTGCCCTTCATCAAAACTTTCTGCGCCAATGAAATTCACTCACCTTTCCACCGTTATTGCACAATCCGGGCACATCGTATAGCATGCCGCACAGCCGATACACTGCTCCGCATCAATGACGCACGCGGGGTGATACCCCTTTGCGTTGAGCTTGTCGGCCGAAAGCGCGATAATATGCTTCGGACAGGCGGCTACACACAGCTCACAGCCCTTGCACACATTCGCGTCGATGGTTACTTTCGCCATAGTTATCTTCCTCCAATCACACTTCTATCTCAATATCATGGGTTTTAGAATGGATCCGACCAGGGTGGACGGACGAGAATATCCACCGGGTAAAGGTTTGCCACCCGGCCTTCCAGCTCTTCCGCCAAGGCTCTTGGCGCCGTCGTCATCACAAGCGGCAGCGCGGCCTGGCGCGCCGCTTCGCCTGCATAGGGCAGCGCGGAGAGAATATCCCCCGGCGTTGTCAGGGAAGAGAGGTGGGAATTGTTGACGATGCCCGTCGCCCTGAGGTGAGAGGCCGCCTCAACCTCCCGCAGCAGGGCAACCGCCTCCTCCGGTGTCTCAACCAGCTTGCGGTAGCGATTCACTACATAAAGCATCTCATAACCGCCCGCCTGAATTTGCCGGGCAAACCGGCCGAGCGCGGCGGCGCCCGCATCATCCCCCCCGGCGTCGATCACCACACGGCCCTCCGGCCGGTCAAAGATGGAAAAAATCTCCGCATTAATCTGCGGAGCATCAATGGTGGTGCCTGCGCTGTGTGGGCTGATGACACGAATGCCCTTCTTTTCGAGCGCTTCTCGATAATCGGCCGTGCGGAAGTAGGGATTGACAATATCAAGATCCGCCACTGTAACCGCTTCGCCCTTCTCGCAGAGGGAAAGCGCCAGGTTCAGCGCCAGATTGGTTTTCCCGCAGCCATAATGCCCGCAGATAATCTGGATACGGCTTTCGATAATTTCCACCCCCTGCTTATGTATATTTATTAAAAATTATAACACCTTTCCATCATTGATACAATACAAGGGCCGCTTCCAAATACAGAGAAAAGAAGGCACGAAAAGATGGCGGTTTTGTGCAATAAATCGATAAAGAGAGCGGGACAGGCAGAAAAAAAGAACCTGCCGATCCCGTGCAGGTTCCTGACACTGATTTAGAGAAGCGAAATTCTGTTCATAGCTATACGGCACCCACTATTGCTGCTCTCTAACTGTTGAACAGCCATAAAAACACCATGAAGAAGCATGGAAAACGCGTTGTTTAAAAGGAAAGCAATTTCTTGGTAAAAATAATTTCCAGCGGCTCTTCCGGCAGCAAAAGCGCACCGGAATCCACATAGCATAATTTGCGGTAAAAATGCTGGGCCGTCTCGTCAGACTGGGTGGAGGTCATGACGAGTGAATACCCCTGCGCTTTCATCAGTGCTTCCCATTGGGAAACCAGCCGTCTCCCATGGCCCTGACCGCGCGCGCCCTCCAGCAAATACAACATCGTCATAAAAGGCGTGTTATCCCAGAACAAATTCCAACGCAGCCATCCAATTATGCCGCTTTCCGCTTCCAAGACCAGCATCCTTCCCATGGCGACAACCGATTGGAGCTCCTGCGGAGCGATATGCCGGTCATACGTGAGCAGAAAATCAAGATCCCTCTGCTCCGCTTTTCGAACCGCCGCCACCTCATACCTCCTCACTTACAGCTTGGCCGGCTGTTT
>USBP01000370.1 GCA_900552985.1 uncultured Oscillospiraceae bacterium | reverse complement strand
TGGGGGTATGGCTGTCAGAGCCGATGAGCGTTTTGCCGGGAATCCCAAAACGCTCCAGATGCACCTGATGGCAGATGCCGTTGCCCGGGCGGGAAAAGCGGATGCCGTGCTTTTTGCAGACGGTTTGGATAAAGCGGTGGTCATCCGCATTCTCAAAGCCGGTTTGCAGCGTGTTGTGATCGATATAGGCAACGCTCAGCTCCGTGCGCACGCGCTCCACGCCCATGGCCTCAAATTCCAGATAGGCCATTGTGCCGGTGGCATCCTGGGTAAGCGTCTGGTCGATGCGGATGCCGACCTCGCTGCCGGGCGTCATATCGCCGCTGACAAGATGCGATTTGATCAGTTTTTGACCGAGGGTGTATCCCATTGCGAGTCCTCCTACTTGTGTGGGTTTTTAACAATCTTTTTTTATTTTATCCGTTTGTCGGTTTTTTGTCAATAAATTCAGGCGCCAGATTTCAGGCGTCAAAACATTGAGCATCCAATTTCTAATATCTAAACAGCATAGCGCTCAATCGCCTGCGCCACACCATCCTCCTCGTTGGAAGCGGTTTCATACCGTGCAGCCTGTTTTGCCAGCGGGTGGGCGTTGCCCATCGCAAAGGACCAGCCAGCCCAGCGCAGCATGTCCAAATCATTGGTCGCGTCACCGAAGGCCATCACGTTTTCCGGCGCAACGTGCAGCTGCTCGCATAGCCGCCGAAGCCCGGCGGCCTTGTTCACGCCGCTGTAATTGATCTCCATATTGCCGATGATCGCAGAGGAGATATCAAACAGGCCGGTTTCCTGCAACGCATGAAGCAGCGGTTCGTGATTCTGCTTCGGCACGGAAAAGGCGTTGACCTTTTCCACAGAATGCCCCTCCAGCACATCCTCCAATCGATCCACGACCGTCAGGCTTTCCCTCAGGCGTTCCATAAACAGTTCCGGCAAGCCCTTGGCGGAAAACTGGCCAGCCATACGGCGTTCCAGATAGGATCTTCCATCGCAGTAGGTTTCAAAAACAGCGTCGTAGCGGCGCAGCAGAGCAAGCATGGTGCGCCACGCCTCCTCCGGGAAGTCAAAGGAAAACATTCGCTCCTCCCGCTCCAGATTCATTCCTGCCGCCCCGTTGGAGATCAGGGCGTATTGCGCCTGAGGCACCTGACTGGAAACAAAGCGCAGCAGCGACCACGTGCGGCCGCTGGCCAGTACGAGCAGAATTCCCTTTGCAGCGGCAAGCCGGAGCGCTTCCCGGTTCCGCTCGGAAACAGTGATGTGATCTTCCCGCAGGAGCGTCCCGTCCAGATCCATTGCGATGAGCTGAATTGCCATGGTTCAATCCCCTTTTTATGTAAAAATAAAATGCGGCGCCTGCCGGAAAGGCGGGGCCGCTGAGTGAGCCGTTTATGTGGTGAAGCGCGTTACAACGCGCTGCAAACGGAAATTGGCGGCAGGCGTTTTCTGATTAAAGCGATAAATGCTCATCATCAGCCCGATACCGATGTATACACACAAATTGGAGGAACCGCCCGCACTGAAAAAAGGCAGCGTAATGCCAATGACAGGCAGCCACTGCAAAACCATACCGATATTGATGACTGTTTGGGCAGCCAACATGGAAGCCATTCCCATGCACATCAGATAGCTTGCGTTATCGTTTGCGCGCTTACCGTTGATGACAATACGCAGGATAATTGCGGCGAGCAGCAGCAGCACCGCCATCGCGCCGATAAAGCCGAACTCCTCCGCCGCGACGGTGAAGATAAAGTCATTCTCGCTCTCCGGCACAGCGCCGCTCTGCGTATAGCTGCCCTCAAACAGCCCCTGCCCAAACAACTGCCCGGAGCCAATCGCACCGATACCCCGATTTTGCTGGAACGCTTCGCTTTTTGCATAAAGATCCGGGTATAGAATGGCGAGGAAACGGTTTTTCTGATCCTGATTGAGAATAAATTTATCCCCCAACGCCCAAATGGCTGGGAACGAAACCGCCACTGCGGCAAAACCTGCCGCAAAATAGCCCCAATGCACGCCCGCAGCGAACATCATGCCGAGGAACATCAGAAAGAAGATGAGCGCCGAGCCG
>USBP01000369.1 GCA_900552985.1 uncultured Oscillospiraceae bacterium | reverse complement strand
GTGCGCGGCACTTTTTTACCGTAGCAGAGCTGAAAAAAATGATTGACGCCGCAGCGCTGTTTAAGATGAATGTTTTCCACTGGCACCTCACGGATGACCAGGGCTGGCGGATGGAGATAAAAAGCCACCCTGATCTAGAAAAGGTTGGTTCCATGCGGATTGGTTCGGATTTTGGCGGCATGCATGTGGAGGGGCCCTATGGTGGCTGCTACACACAAAAACAGCTGCGGGAAATTGTGGATTACTGTGCTGAGCGGTATATTGAAGTTGTGCCGGAGTTTGACATGCCTGGGCATACTGGCGCCGTGCTGGCTGCCTGCCCGGAGCTATCCTGCACAGGCGGGCCGTTTCAGGTGAAAACAAAGCAGGGGGTTTTTAAAGATATCCTCTGTGCCGGCAAGGAGGAGACCTTCCATTTCCTGTTTGAGGTGCTGGAGGAGATGCTCGCGATTTTTCCTTCCCGTTATATTCACATTGGGGGCGATGAAGCGCCCAAGGCGCGCTGGAAGGCCTGCCCGGATTGTCAGGCGCGCATGCGGGCAGAGGGCCTGGCCAATGAGCAGGCGCTACAGGGTTATTTTATGAACCGTGTCATTGCGTGGCTGCGCGAGCGCGGGCGCACAGCGATTGTGTGGAATGAATCCCTGCGCGGCGGGAATTTGGATGGTTCAGCCGTTGTGCAGCTGTGGATGGATAAAAATGGAGAATGTGCGCGCTGGGCAAATGGCGGCGGCCGGGTGATCGCCTCTGATTTTTACCACTGCTACTGCGATTATCCGTATGCTATGACCCCCTTGCGCAAGACCTATAGCTACCGCCCGACGCCCCGAAGTGTGCGCGAAGCGGGGAATATTTGGGGCGTGGAGGCAACACTCTGGACAGAATATATCGAAACCTTTGCACGCATGAGCGAGCTGAGCTTTCCGCGCTTTGCCGCCGTTGCGGAAGTGGGGTGGACACAGGAGGAGCGCCGTAATGCGGCGAGCTTTGAGCGGCGGTTTCAGCTGCTTACGCCGGTGCTGGCAGCGGTGGGGATTCATCCGGCTGCGCCGCAGCTGTGGAATCCGAGGCCGTTAGCCCGCCTGAAGGGGACGGCTGCATTCTTCCTGCCCAAAGTGCCCTCTATGCTGTCGGAGTGATTGGCTGCCGCAGGGCAGGCGTTGAAATAATACATATTTTTCCCCTTAAAAATAGCAAAATTCTACATTTTTAATCCGGTTTTAGCGTGTCGAACGGATTGCGCTTAGCGGCGAGATAGGCTAGAATAAAAAGGCGGCGGCAATCGTTTGGCCGCAAAGCAGTGAAAAGGAGCGACGGATTGTATGGCTGAATTGAGATGGCATCCCCTGACGAAGGATTGGGTTATGATCGCGAGCAACCGGCAGAACCGGCCCAATATGCCCAAGGATTATTGCCCGTTTTGCCCGAGCTTTGGCAACGTGCCGGAGTATGAGGTGCTCAAGTATGATAACGATTTCCCGGCGCTTTCGCAGAATCCGCCGGAGCCGGATGACGTGGCGGATGATTTTTTCAAGGTGCGCCCAGCCTATGGCAAATGTGAGGTGATTCTGTATTCCCCCGGCCATACGGTCACGCTGCCGGAGCTGTCGGATGCGCATATGCAGAAGCTGGTTGCGCTTTGGTGCGAACGGTTTGAGGCGATGCGCGCGGATGAGAAGATCAAATACATTTTTCCCTTTGAGAATCGGGGGGAGCTGGTGGGCGTTTCCATGCCGCACCCGCATGGGCAGATTTACGGCTATTCCTACATTCCCAAAAAGCTGGAGCTGGAGACGCAGTCTGCCCGGGAGCATTATGCGCAGACAGGCAAGTGCATTTTCTGCGATATGCTGGAGCATGAGCTTGCAGCGGAGAAGCGGATTATCTTCCGCAACGAGCACTTCACGGTGTTTTTGCCCTTTTTCTGCGAATATCCCTACGGCGTTTACATCTTTCCCAACCGCCATGTGCCTTATATGACGGATTTGGACGAGGCGGAGCGCTTCTCTCTGGGCGTTACCATTCGGGACACGGTCGCCATGTTCGACAGCCTGTTTGATTATCAATTTCCC
>USBP01000368.1 GCA_900552985.1 uncultured Oscillospiraceae bacterium | reverse complement strand
CGCGCCGCCCGCCGCCAATACAGCCGAGGGCCAGCGCGCGTTGGCTCCCTATTTCCTCTCCGGCGAAAAGGATGGATGGGAGATCCGCTGCGTCGTCCGGGAAGCAACTGCGGAGGAAAAAGAACGCTTTGCGGCCGGTGTACGGGAAGCCCAAAAAACGGTCGTGGAAAACTTCTCCGCCCAAAAGATCGATCAAAAAGACTATGAAAATATGAATCGCCAATGTGAACAGCAGCTGCAAGCGCTGTCAGAGAAGGCCGCCTATGTTTCCAGCATCTACGGCGCATGCCGCAACAGCGCGCTGGAGGGGGAGCTCTTTGACTACCAGCTTTCCGGCGATTACAGCCAAAAGCTCATCGCCGGCACACAGACCGCCTCCGCCGAGGCCGGGCAATGGTATACAAGCTGGCAGACGGAGGGAGAGCTCTTCATCCCGCCGCTGGAAAAGGCAACGCTGACGATACGCCTGGAACATACGTCTATTTCGATTCCGTTGACATTATCAACTCATGTTTCCGGCAGCTTAACCGGAACGTTATGACACATGCGCTTCAAGAGGGGGGGCCCCGGTGCCAACAACGCGCCCGGTAAAGGCGGTATTTATGAATGGGAAAACGGCTGAAGGAGCACGGAGCGAAAGGGGTAAAGAAATGACAAAATGGGATGCAGGGCAGTACCTGAAATTTCAGGAGGAGCGCACGCAGCCAGCCCGCGATTTGGCGTCAAAAATCCCGCTGCAAACGGTACAAAAAGCGCTGGATATCGGCTGCGGGCCAGGGAACAGCACCCGAATTGTGAAGGAACGGTTCCCAAGCGCCAGCGTGCTGGGGATCGACCAGTCGCCGGAGATGATCCGGGCCGCTCGGGGAGCAAACCCTGATCTTGCCTTTCAGGTATTTGATATCACACAGGAGCTCGCGCCGCTCGGCGGGGAATATGATCTAATCTTCTCCAATGCCTGTCTGCAATGGGTGCCGGAGCATGAAAAGCTGCTCCCCCAATTGATCGGCCTTTTGAAGCCCGACGGGGCGCTGGCCGTACAGATCCCGAATAATTTTCAGGAGCCTGTGCATCGGATTCTGGAACGTCTCTCCTCCAGTGAAAAATGGCATGCCTGTTTTTCATCACCGCGGATTTTCCATCAGCTCGCCCCGGCGCAATATTTCGACCTTCTGAGTGAGCATACCGCAGAGTTTACCATGTGGGAAACTACCTACTACCACAGGCTCCCCTCCCCCCAGGCTATTCTGGAGTGGTATCGCGGCACGGGGCTACGGCCCTACCTTGCCTGTCTGGCGGATGGCGAGCGGCAGGCGTTTGAGAGAGAGGTTCTCACCGAGATCGAATATGCCTATCCGGCACAGCGCAACGGGGAGATTATTTTCCGTTTTCCACGGTTGTTTTTTATCGCCTGTAAATAAAGCCCGGTATCCCCCCGCAAAGGCTTTTACTCCAATCCGATCTTTCATTTTGATGGATTTGATAAATAAAAAACGCTTTCACCGTACGCCGCCCTTTTTCATAGGATGGAAGAGCGGGGAAAGCGTTTTTAGCGATGCCGGCAATCAATCTAAATTGCTTTCTCCCTGCGCATCAGACAGGGGGTGGATAGGCTTGAACAGCCTGCTTTTTCCGGCGCTGGAATCGCTGCTGCTGGTCGTAGCGCTTTCTATGGACGCGTTTGTGGCAAGCTTTGCCTACGGCGCGCAGCGGATTCAAATTCCGTTTTTCTCCGCAGCGGTCATCAGCAGCGTCTGCACAGGGATGCTGGCTGCTGCTTGGCACGCTGCTGCGCACGCTGCTGCCGCAGGGGCTGACCAGATGGCTATGCTTTGCGCTTTTGTGCCTGCTCGGCCTGGCAAAGCTGTGCGACAGCGCAATCAAGGCCCTGATTCGCAGGCATAAACGGCTGCACCGGCAGGTTTCTTTTTCCGTATGCAGCCTGAAATTCATTCTGGATGTTTACGCCGACCCGGAGAAGGCGGATCGTGACGGCTCGCATGACCTGTCCCCCACCGAGGCCGCTTCCCTGGCCTTTGCGCTCTCCCTTGACGGGCTGGCGGCCGGCTTTGGCGCG
>USBP01000367.1 GCA_900552985.1 uncultured Oscillospiraceae bacterium | reverse complement strand
TTCGGGGATTCCATGGAAGTGGAGATCTACACTGTGCGCCCGGCTATCTGGGTGCATGCGGAATAACCTGGGGAAGAGGATATAGCCAAACACATAAAAATGAGCTGGCCGTCAGAGCCGGCTCATTTTGTTTGAAGCAATGCAGGTAAGACGACGGTTTAGCGGTCGCATCCTGCTTGAGCAGGTTCCATGCGGAGCGCACATCCATCATACCTCCGACGCAAATGTCCCGGCCCTCGGCGCTCGCGCCGGTGGCCTTGTTGCCGTTGCTTGGACCGATATCCACCGGCCCCCCACAGATGCCGTCGATGAGGCCCAGTGCCAATATCTGCGGGATGCCGCGGCACAGAGCCGTCCAGATCGTGCCGGGCGTCAGCGTTTCGACGGTGATCGCATATTTCTTTTGTATCAGTGCAGCGATTTTTGGTTTTAAGCGGTTTGCTCACAGCGGCGCTGTCGGATATGCATCCGTCGCCAGTTGATATACCCGTAAAAATCGTTTACCAGAAAAGCCATAAAACACACAACCACCGAGAAATAAGAGGGACTTTCCAGCGAAGCCAGACTCCAGAGCAGGATGAGCACAAGGTCGTTGGCGGCATAGGCAAGAGCAAAATACGCACTGCGGCGGAAAGTCAGATACACTGCGATAAAACTGGTGGTTACCGATAAGGTGCTTGGCGCAAGATAGGTCGTGCCAAAAGCCCTCAAAATAAAGAAAAACACCAGTGTAACGGCTCCGCTCAATGCCAGCATGAATAAGGCTTCCTGTTTGCTGACTTTGCCCACACGGACCTCGGCATGATTTCCCTGATAAGGATTGCGTATCCACGAGAGCAAGGAAACAAGCGCCATTGGAGCGGTCATTCCCACATAGGTAATCATCTCGCCATAGTATGCGAATCGCCAGGAAATCACTCCGTAAAGCATACTGAAAACGATCATCAACATCTGGCCAAAAGGATTTCCTTTCGCATTGTAGATCAGCGAAGTTGCACCTATAAGCGAAGCAATCAACGTCATGTAATTGGCACGGTCAAAGCACATAAACGAGATGACAATGCACAGTACAGACACGATCCAAAGCAGCTTCTCTGCCCGTGTAAAATAATTGAGCTTCTGCGATATCTTCATGTATGTTCCCCCTAAAAACAAAGGACGCCTTCACTGCACATCTTCAAAGACCTAACGATGTGCAAGCGAATGCGTCCGCATTCTCTGCCCGGTGGCAGTTCAACAACGATATGAGCGTATCATATGAGTTGGGTTTTGTCAATGAAAATGTCCTGCCCAAATACAAGGTGAGGTGATACCCCATGATCTGCGTATACCCCGCCGCCTGCACGGACTTCTCCGGCAACGGACTGGGCGTGGTGCAGCCGCAGTCCTGCACCGTCACCGAAACCCTCAACGGCGAATGGGAGCTGACGCTCGTCCATCCCATCGACGAATACGGGAAATGGACGCGGCTGAGTGAGGGCAATATCCTGCGCGCGCCGGTGCCCGCCGCCATGACGCCCCGCATCCGGATTTCCGTGCCGGGCGAGGATACGCGCCGCGATGTGTATCAGGTGGATACGGATACGCCCGAAGCCTCCGTGCGGGGCGGTACGCTGCGCCTGCGCACAGGCCCCGGCGAAGGATATTCCGTGCTCAAGCAGTACGCCAACGGAACCGAGGTACAGGTGCTTTCCAAAACCAACGCACAGTGGTATGAGGTGGTGCTCCCGGATGGAAAGCGCGGGTACATGTCAACGACTTTTTTGCGCTATGTCCGAACGGAGGGGTCCGTATCCGAGGCGGTCAACGCCGTGGTGGATGCCCGCCAGCTGCGCGACCAGCCCTTCCGCATCTACCGGGTCGTCCCGGAGCTAAGCAAGGTCACGGTCTACGCCCGCCACATCTTCTATGATCTGCTGGACAACATGATCCAAAGGATTGAGCCATCGGCCTCCGCTGTGGGAGCGTCGGTGGCTCAAAGCATATCGTCCGGATGTCTCTCCGGGCACGGCTTTACCTTTTACTCCGACCTGACCTCCACGGCGGAGGACGTGAGCCTTGAAAACGTCAATCCCGTGGAGGCCCTGCTGGGCGAGGGCGGGCTGGCGGAGAAGTACGGCGGG
>USBP01000366.1 GCA_900552985.1 uncultured Oscillospiraceae bacterium | reverse complement strand
TCCTCGTAGCCGCTCGAGCCGTTAAACTGCCCGGCGCCATAAAGCCCTTCCAGATCCAGAAACTCCAGCGTAGGCCGCAGGGCGAGAGGGTCGACACAATCGTATTCAATCGCATAGGCGGGGCGCATCACCTCGCAGTGTGTGAGCCCCGGGATACTGTGCAAAAAATCTAGTTGGACATCCTCCGGCAGGGAAGAGGAAAGGCCCTGCAAATAAAGCTCTTCTGTTTGCGCACCGCAGGGCTCGATAAAGATCTGATGCCGCTCCTTATCTGCAAAGCGAACGATTTTATCCTCAATGCTGGGGCAATAGCGCGGGCCGACTCCCTCAATCTTACCGCCGTACAGGGGGGAGCGGTGGAGATTGTCTAATATGATCTGCTTGGTCTGTGGGCTGGTGTAGGTGATGTAGCAGAGCTCTTTATTTTCAATGGGTTTGTCGGCAGAGAAGGAGAAGGGCACTGTACGCTCGTCGCCCGGCTGTGGCTCCAGCTGTGAAAAATCAACGCTCCTACGGTTGACCCGGGGCGGAGTCCCGGTTTTAAAGCGACGTGTGGGGATGCCAAGCGCGCGAAGAGAAGCTGCCAGCTCTGTGGCAGGGAACATCCCATCCGGCCCACTTGCATAGGAGCAATCCCCTACATAAACCCGCCCCGCCAGAAAAGTGCCGGTGGCAAGAATTACAGCCTTGGCCTGATAAACTGCCTCAAGCCGCGTTTTCAAAACCCATAGCCCGCCCTCCCGATTCAGGGAGATGATTTCTGCCTGCTTTAAAAAGAGCCCTTCCTGGCGCTCCAGCCGGTGCTTCATATCAGCAGTGTAAGCGCGCCGGTCAATTTGTGCGCGCAGGCTATGTACAGCGGGGCCCTTGCCCACATTGAGCATCCGGCTTTGCAGAGTGTTAGTGTCTGCTGCACGCCCCATTTCGCCGCCCAGCGCATCGATTTCACGTACAAGGTGGCCCTTTGAGGTGCCGCCTATGGAGGGGTTGCAAGCCATATTGCCCACCCAATCCAGGTTGATTGTGAAAACAACTGTGCGGCATCCAAGCCTCGCAGCAGCAAGGCCGGCTTCGATCCCGGCATGGCCAGCGCCGATAACGGCTATATCATAGGAATCAGCATAATATTCCAATTTAATTCCTCCATAAAAGGGAAATTTATAAAAATTCTGTCTTAACCTTCAGGCAGAACAGGCAAGGTGCATAAAGGGCCTATTTGCCGACGCAGAAGGTGGAAAACACCTCATCCACAATCGCCTCATTTGCTTTTTCCCCCGTCAACTCCAGAAGGGCGGCAATTGCGCTGTCTGTGCAGACGGTTATTGCGTCCAACGTCATGCCGCTTTCGATTGCCTCCAGCGCTTCCTGCAGGCAGGCCAGCGCCCGGCGGCAGCAATCCCGCTGGCGCTCTGTGGCAAGGAGAGGGGCGGCGGGATCAAAATTTTCTGTTCCCAAAACACGTGCGGCTGCGGCACACAGTGCGTCATAGCCGTCACCCTGTGCGGCGGAGATAAAAACCGTTTCCGGTACGGCGGCCTGCACCGGCGCTACATCCAGCCGCTGTGCCAGATCGGCCTTGTTGATGACCGCGATACAGGGGCGGCCCCGGCAGACGCTCAGCAGCTGCAAATCCTCATCGGTAAGCGGTTCATTGGCGTCAAACACGGCGAGGATCAGCTGCGCCCGTTCCAGCCGTTCTCTGGCACGGGTGACGCCGATGCGCTCCACAGGATCTTCTGTTTTGCGCAGTCCGGCAGTATCGGCCAGATGGAGAAGCAGATCGCCCAGACGAACGGTTTCTTCCACAATATCCCGCGTCGTCCCGGCGTAAGAGGTCACAATGGAGCGCTCTCCTCCGGCGAGCAAATTCATTAAGGTGGATTTGCCGACGTTGGGCCGCCCGGCGATTACAGTATCCACACCCTGCGTCACCGCACGGCCGGCATCAAAATGGGTGAGCAAAGCGGTGAGCGTTTGCCTGACGGTGTTAAAATCCGCAGTGAGTATATCCAGGCGCAGCTCCGGGAGCTCCTCTTCCGGGTAATCTGCCCAGGCGGCCATATGCGCGGCATCTTTGATAAGCGATTGGGAGAGCCTCTGGATTGCCCGGCTGAGCGCGCCGTCATGTGCGCTCAGCGCGGCG
>USBP01000365.1 GCA_900552985.1 uncultured Oscillospiraceae bacterium | reverse complement strand
CTTGCAGCGATGCGGGTTTCGAGGCCTGTCTGTTTGGAAGGCTGTAAATTCTATTGTGGTAGGAGAGGCCCGGCTCAAAAGCGAAGGCCCCGCTTCTCCTGCGCATTCTCAACAAAAGGCGGTGAAATTTTTATGGATCTCTCAGAACGCACACAATATAAGCAGCTCGTGGCAGAGCGGCTGCTCTCTTCTCCTGTTATCACACAGGCCCTGTCAGGGTCTGGCGAAGCCTCTGGCGCTGAAACGGCAAAGCAGCGAATTTTTCCCTATCGATTCACGCAGTTTCCCCTTGAACCGCCGGAAATCTGCATCAGCTTCGATGTGTTGACAGCCAAAAGCGCTACGGCCAGCATCCATACCAATCAGCTCTACCTATGGATCTGCTGCCCGACGGGCCTGCTCGCCGGCGAAAGCTGTGAAACACGTGCGGATCAGCTCGCCGCCGAAGCAGATCGCCTTCTGACAGGCAGCGATGATTTTGGCATTGGGCGGTTACAGTGGGAGGGAATGCAGCTCTATGAGCCCGATCCGGAATATTACGGCTATGTGCTGCAATATTCTGCGCCCGGCTTCAGCCGCCGGAGGAGTGTAAGATGACGCCGCTGCATGAGCTCGACCTGCTCAGCCCGGAGCCTTACCCGCTCGCACAGATCGGTCACATTTGCTCGCCTACTCTGCGGCAGATCGCATCCATCGGCTACGAGGTCTACTGCACCTATCTCTCCCTGCTCTCTCTGCGCGGCGACCAGCTTGCACAAGCCGTCGGAGTGGAAGGCGAAGGAAATTCTCCCTTTGCGCTCCTGATCGAAGGATCTGAGCTGCGTGCGCTGCTGGGCGCGGCCTTCTCCTTTTTTATGACGGAGGAAGTCGTTTACTCCGCCGCTTACAACGCCTTTTTCTGCATGGAGGAGGGCCGTCCGGTCGGCCGTATTGACGAGGGCAATTATGAGGAGGTTTGCAGCTGCATTCTCCAGCGCAATCATGCGGGCGGGAACGCTGCCTCCGGCAGCCGGTTTCACAACAGCAAGGCACGGGAGATCTATGAAAAGCTCCAGCGCGCCCGAGAAAAAACAGCGCAATCCAAGCGGGAGCAGGAGCCGGATACCAGCCTGCCGAACCTGATCTCTGCTTTGTGCGCCCAGCACAACAGCATTCATATGGGAAACGTCTGGGATCTGACAATCTACCAGTTTTACGATCAGTTTTTGCGGCAGAGCTATCTCAACCAGCAGCGGATTCACGCCATGAACTACGCGTGCTGGGGCGGCGAATTTGATCCGGGCAGCTGGTATCAAAAGCCATAAGGCGCGCCGCTATTTTTTCGCCTAATTACAGCCGTACAGGCTGTTTGGGAATAACTCAAAAATTTGGAGGTAACAAAATGAGCAACCATGTAAATCCGAATATGTCTAACCGCGAGGTCGCGGACTTCACCCTGGTGGATTTCAAAACGAAAAAGCCCTGGCTGAACGTAGATTTTGCCAACGTCACCACCACAGAGATGGCCGCCACCCGCGTACTGGCCAAGGGCGGCCGCGGCGCAGCGCCCCGCGTCCCCTTTGACGGCGAACGCACCTGCACAATGAAGGTTGACACCCAGATTACACCCATGAAGCTCTTCGCCATGCTGGCGGGCACGGATATTCTCACCAGCGGCAAGGTATTCACCCGTGAGCGCCTGACGCTGGCCTCCGGCACGCTGGCATTGTCTGAAGCGCCGGTAAATGATTCCGTAACCGTCTACGCTGCGGATGACGACTGCGGCACGCCGGTCAGCGCCGAGGTTGCTGACAAAACCGCCACCATTGAAGGCGGCACGGACGGCGACGAATACATCGTCTACTACCTGGCAAACCGGGAGCAAGGGGTTCAGATCGTCAAATTCAAGAGCGACGCCTTCCCGAAGGCCTATACTGCCTATGGCGAAACGCTTTACAAAACGGAGGATGACGAGCTGCTGCCGATGAAGCTTGTCATCCATAAGGCGGTGCCGCAGGCGGCGTTCAGCCTCGCGCTGAGCAACTCCGGCGATCCGAGCACGCTCTCCATGACCTTCGACCTCTTCGCTGTGGAGGGCAACGACTTCCTCGATATGCAGCTCATCGAGGCATAAATTCGACAGCTTCTGCTTTTTCATTCCTTCCTTCTCTAAAATGGCTCCGGGGCGGCTT
>USBP01000364.1 GCA_900552985.1 uncultured Oscillospiraceae bacterium | reverse complement strand
GAAGCGCCGGTCGCCCCGCTGATGGAGACGCTGCTCGTCAATCAGTTCCACGATATCCTTCCGGGCACATGCATCCCACGTGCGCATGAGCAGAGCCTGGCGGAGACGGATGCGCTGCTGCGCCGTGCGCAGGAGCTGCTGGTGAAATACACCGGCGCGCAGCCGGAAGGGGAAGCTTTCTCGCTGGTGAACACCCTCTCCTTTGACCGGGAGGATGTGCTCTTCCTGGAGGATCGCCCGGGCTGCATGATTGAGGGCGGCTATGCCCAGCAGGCATACACGGATTTGGATGGCGTGCGCAAACGCCTGGTTGCAGGGGTGCGGATCCCCGTTTTCGCAAGCGTTTCGCTGCGCTTTGTGCCGGAGGATACAGCGGCACAGGATGCCCCGTTTGTGGAGGAGGGCGGCACGCTCACCACGCCGTTCGCCCAGGTGACCTTTGATGAGCGCGGTTTTATCGCTTCGTTTATCGATCGCCGCAATGGCCGCGAGCTGCGCGGGGAGGGCTATGCGCTCAATACGCTGCTGCTGGCAGAGGATGTTTCGCAATCCTATGATAACTGGGATGTGGATGCCGATCTCCAGCTGAAATTCCGGGATTGCGCGCAGCTCCTCTCACGCGAGACGATATCCAGCGGCCCGGTGGCCCATATCATTCGCAGTACCTACCGGCTCACGCAAAAATCCACGCTCACGCAGGATATGATCTTCTTTGCGGATAGCGCCGAGGTGCGGTTCGATACGCGGATGGATTGGCAGGATGACCACCGTTTCTTGAAAACAGCGTTTGACACCTCGATCTTCAGTGATTTCGCCCGCTTTGAGGTGCAGTTTGGCAATGTCAAGCGCCCGACCACACGCAACACGTCTGTGGAGCAGGCAAAATTTGAGGTGCTCAACCATAAATATACGGATCTTTCCGAAAATCGTTATGGCGCGGCGGTTTTGAATGATTGCAAATACGGCATTTCCGTTGAGGGCGGCAAGATGCGGCTATCTTTGCACAAGGGCGGCTGCCGGCCGGATTACAAAGGAGATCATGGCGTGCACCGCTGCGTGTATGCCTTCCTCCCGCATGAGGGCGGCTTTGCAGCGGGTAATGTGGTGCAGCCCGCCTATCTGCTGAATCATCCGCCCGTTCCGGCCGGAGCGGATTTTTGCTCCAAGCCGCTTGTGCTGCCGCAGGCGGATAATATTGTAGTGGAGACCGTCAAGCCCTGCGAGGATGAGGCGCGCGCTTTCATTGTGCGCCTGTATGACGCGGAGGGGACTTATACCAACACGCCGGTGCAGTTCTTCAGCGGCGCAAAAAGTGTGGAGCTGTGCAATATGCTCGAGGAGCCGCAGCAGCGGCTGGAGGATTTGGAGGCAGCCTCGCTTTGCTTCCGGCCGTTCGAGATCAAAACCCTGCGCGTGACCTATTGAGCCTGCCGAGGGCCTTGGAAGGAAGGAAAATACATGCGATCCAACGACTTTGAAGAGGAAACGGTTCTGCTGCGCTTCGGCGTGCTCTCCGATTGCCACATCGGCATGGAGCCCGGCCCGGATGACCAAAAACTGCAAAAGCTGCTGCGAGCCTTCCAGCGCATGGCGGGGGGAGCGCGGCGCCTCCCAGCCGTCGCCATCGCGGGGGATCTGACCAAGCGCGGCTCAAAGCCGGAGGTCAGGCGCTGTGGTGCGCTGATTCGCGAGGTGCTTTCGCCGGGGGAGACAGAGCTTTTCCTTACCCCCGGCAACCATGAGGTGCATAAGGGCGCTTTCGTCCGGTGGAATCCGTATTATGACGAGCTGAGCGATCTCGCTTATTGCCGTCCGCTCTGCCCGGGGAAGTACCGCGGCGTGGAGGGGGAAGTAAAAAAGGAATATTTCCATTCCTGGGATTTTGTCCATGGGAATTATCATACGGTGATCGGCGGTTTTCACTTCATTTCGGTGTTTGATTATGATAACGATAATTTTCCCACAGATCTTTTGTGGCTGTACCGTCACCTGAGGCTCGCGCAGCAGGATGCGCCGGAGAAGCCCGTTTTTGTGTTCGGCCACTGTCATGCGCAGGATACCTGCTATGGCAGCTCTCAGGTAAAGGCCTGGGAGGCCTATAAGCATGCCTATCACTGGACGACGAATAACCTGAGCCTTGTGCTGAGCCGTTTCCCGCAGGTGGTGTTTTTCTCCGGCCACACGCATTTCCCTGTGGCGG
>USBP01000363.1 GCA_900552985.1 uncultured Oscillospiraceae bacterium | reverse complement strand
TTACAAACGCGCCCGGCCGTTGGCCATCCTGCCGCGCAGGCAAATTTGTTTTCTCCCTTTACCAGTGGAAAACGGAGGGTTTAACGGTTGCTCTCCTCTTCCTCCTCCGGCGTATGGTCGTGTGAGCGGCGGTGTTTTTTCTCACTCTGCTCCGGCTGCGCATCCTGCGGCTCCTGGCGGGGTAAAATTTCCACCCGCACCTTGCCGATGCGCCGCTCTTCCACGCTCAGCACCGTAAAACGGAGGTTTTCAAACTCCACTACATTCATCTCGCCGTCGCTTGGCAGAAAGCCCAGTTGGCTGATGAGAAACCCGCCGAGCGTGTCATAATCCCCTTCGGGGAGCTCGGCGCCGACGAGCTCGTCAACCTCGTCCAGATCTGTAGTGCCGTCGATGGTGAAGGTGGTGTCGTTGATTTTGGAAATCTCTTCGTCCTCATTGTCGTATTCATCCTGAATGTTGCCGACAATGCTTTCCAACACGTCCTCAAGCGTGACGAGGCCGGCCGTGCCGCCGTATTCATCCACGACGATGGCCATCTGCACATGGCTTTCGCTCATTTCCTTAAACAGCTCGTCGCAATGCTTGGTTTCCGGCACATAATAGGCTTTGCGCATGATATCGCGCAGCGTTTTATCGCCGGGCAGGTCGCAGCCTACATATTGGAGCAAATCCTTGGCGTAGGCAATGCCGATGATGTTATCCGGGTCGTCATCATAGACCGGGATGCGGGAGTAACCCTCCTCCATCGAGATTTTGACTACCTCGCTGAGCGGGTCGTCAGCCTCCACGGCGAACATATCCGTCCGGTGCGTCATAATTTCGCTGACGTCCATGTCGTCAAATTCAAAGATGTTGTTAATCATTTCCTTCTGCGTGTTTTCGATGACGCCCTTTTCCTCGCCCACGTCGACCATCATGCGGATTTCCTCTGCTGTGACATCCTCCTCATCCGCGTTCGGATCGAAACCGAACAGGCGCACTACCAGATTGGTGGAGAAGGAGAGCAGCTTGACTGCGGGCTTTGTGACCTTCGCAACGAAAAGCAGCGGCCCAACCGCCAGGAAGGAAACCTTTTCCGGCTTCTGCATGGCGATTTTTTTGGGCACGAGCTCGCCCAGCACGAGGGAAAAATAAGATATTATCAGCGTGATGACCACCATGGAAAAGCCGCTGATGACGCTGTAGGGGATCACGGCGACCACCGCCGGCTGTGCAATCAGATTGGCCAGCTTATCCGCAAACGTCTGAGACGCTGATGCAGAGGTCAAAAAGCCGGCCAGAGTTACGCCGATCTGGATGGTCGAGAGGAAATTGCTGGAGTTTGCCGTCAGGCGAAGAACCTGTTTGGCTTTTTTGTGGCCCTCCTCCGCCATTTTTTGGATCTTGTTGTCGTTAAGGGAGATGACGGCGATCTCCGACATGGCGAAAAAGGCGTTGACAAGAATGAGTACGAGCAGCAGCAAAAGCTGCAAGATGATGTTTCCGGCAGGATCCGGGTCATCCATAGGGGACTGGCTCCTTTCTATAATGAAAAACATTTGCTTTGCGGAATTATGTAAAAAAAGGCGGGCCTTTCCTCACATGACAAAGCGATTCTGCAATATTATATCCGTTTTGTACGGGGGTGTCAAACACAGCGGGACGGCCTGCGCCATTGTGCCGGGGCGTGCGGAGCGGCGGTGGGGACGCCGTTTGCAAACGGCTTAAAATGAGGCCTGAATACAGTAAAAACGGCTATTTTCAGGCGGTTTCAAAAAATTCACAAATTGTAAATTTTACGCGCTCCGTTTTTTGCATACTTTTACCCTGCATTTTTGGTTTACACAAAGGGACAAACGTGTTAATATATCTGATGGTGCTTTATTATCTTTATCTAAGTTTTGTCCCCAAAGGCCGGAAGGGCAAATTCTTCCCCGCACGGCGGGAAAGGCTGCGCTCCCTGTCTGAATCAAAAGGAGGAACTATCGAGTATGGCAAGAAAAACCAAGACCATGGACGGTAATAGCGCCGCGGCATACGTATCCTATGCGTTTACCGAGGTTGCCGCTATTTACCCGATCACGCCGTCTTCCGTGATGGCGGAGGAGACCGACAAAATGGCTGCTGCCGGCCAGAAGAATCTGTTCGGCCAGAAGGTAAGGCTCGCAGAGATGCAGTCCGAGGGCGGCGCTGCGGGCGCTGTGCACGGCTCTCTTGCAGCC
>USBP01000362.1 GCA_900552985.1 uncultured Oscillospiraceae bacterium | reverse complement strand
GCCGCTGGCGGAGGGCTATGTGGCGGCGCTGCGGGAGCTGGTGGAGCGTTATGGCGTGCGGGATGATATCTCGGCCTGCGCGTTAGGGCGTTTTAGCGACGTGTTTTCCATCCACAAGGCGGAAACAGATGAAGCAAAAATATGGAGCGCTGTTCAGGCGGTTGCCCAGCGGGCGGTAGAGGCCTGCGTGCAAATGCGCGAGCGGGAGGGCGAGCGCCTGCAGGCGGATATCCTTTCCCGTGCGGACCGGATCTTGGAGGACGTTGCCTTTATTGAAGCGCGTTCGCCGGAAACGGTGCGCCTTTACCGTGAAAAGCTGTTTGCACGGATGCAGGAGGTTTTGGCTGACGCCAAGGTGGACGAGCAGCGTATCCTGACAGAAGCGGCGATTTACGCCGATAAAGTGGCCGTGGATGAGGAGACCGTCCGCCTGCGCAGCCATATCGGCCAGCTGCACGCCTTTTTTGCGGCTGAGGAGGCAATTGGGCGGAAGATGGATTTTCTGGTTCAGGAGATGAACCGCGAGGCGAATACCATCGGTTCCAAAGCGCAGGATGTGGAAATTGCCCGTAAGGTTCTGGATATCAAAGCGGAGATCGAGAAGATCCGCGAGCAGGTGCAAAATATCGAATAATCGATTGAAGCGGCAGGGCCGCCGGTGATTTTTCCGGCCCCCTGTGCAATTTGCGGGAGGAAACAGAATGAAGCTCATCAACATCGGCTTTGGCAATATGGTCAATGCCAACCGGCTGGTTGCCATCGTCAGCCCGGAATCCGCGCCGATTAAGCGGATCATTCAGGATTGTAAGGAACGGGGCACATTAATCGATGCAACGCACGGCCGGCGTACGCGCGCAGTGATTATTACAGATAGCGATCATGTCATTCTCACCTATCTGCAATCCGAGACGGTGGCCAACCGCCTCAACGATGATGAGGATGAGATCGACGAGGAGGGCGCGCCGGACGATGAGTGAACATAAGAGGGGGATGCTGTTTATTTTATCCGGCCCGTCCGGTTCCGGAAAGGATACCATTCTGGAGCGATTGGCGAAACGGGATTCCAATGTGCAGCTTTCGATTTCGTTGACTACCCGTGCGGCGCGGGATTGGGAGATCGACGGCTTCCATTATTATTTTGTCACCAAGGATTATTTTCTGCAAAAGCTGGAGCGGGATGAAATTCTCGAGTATGCGCAGTATGGCGAAAATTACTATGGCACACCGCGCGATCCGGTCGATCAATGGCTGGAGGAGGGGAAAACCGTCATCCTGAAAATTGAGGTGCAGGGCGCGGAAAAGATTCGACGTATGTATCCTGACGTGGTCAGCATTTTTCTGATGCCGCCTTCAATGCCGACGTTGGAGCAGCGGCTTCGCAACCGAGAGAGCGAGAGCGAAACAGATATTGAAACGCGGCTGCGGATTGCGCGGGATGAAATTGCCCGATCCGGTGAATATAATTATATTGTCGTCAATGATATTCTCGACTATGCGGTGAGCGACATCTGCGCCATCATCCAGGCGGAAAATCTAAGGGCTTCCCGCATGAATTCATTTGTAAAAGAGGTATTGGAGCATGTTTAATCCTGATTTGAGCGTATTGCTGAAAAACAACGTCAGCCGGTATTCCCTGGTAACTGCCACCGCCAAGCGTGCGCGCGCCATTGCGGATGAAGCACAGTTTAATGGCGAGCATCTTACGGAAAAGCCCGTCAGCATCGCGCTGGGCGAGCTGCTCGATGGTAAATATGAAATTATAGAGCCTGAGGAGATTCGCGACCTGTAAGCCCTTTTTGCAGGCCGCGAGCAGGCAGAAGGGGTATGCATGGCCCATATATTGGTTGCTAAGGTAGCGGTAGAAAACGTTGCCTATCATTTTGACAAAGCATACGATTACCGTGTGCCGGATTCCCTGCGGGAGCGCGCGCAGCCGGGGTGCCGCGTGAGCGTTCCCTTCGGCAAGGGGAACCGCAAGCGGTTTGGTATGCTTTTTTCCCTTTCTGAGGAGGAATCGGCAGGTCCGCTCAAGCAGGTGGCCGCAGTGTTGGATGACGCTCCGATTTTAAATGCGGAGATGCTGCGCCTGGCGGTTTGGCTCAAGGCGCATACTTTTTGCACTCTGTATGAGGCTGTCCGCACGCTGCTGCCCAGCGGAATCAACCTTCGGCACCATATAAAATACGCTGCGTCTCCTGAGACGGCTTCC
>USBP01000361.1 GCA_900552985.1 uncultured Oscillospiraceae bacterium | reverse complement strand
TGCGCCCGCCGTTTCTCTGCCTTATTGTATCGGGCGGGCACAGCCATCTGGTGGAGGTGCTGGATTATACGCGCTTTGCCGTGGTGGGCCGCACAAGGGATGATGCGGCCGGAGAGGCGCTGGATAAGGCTGCCCGCGCCATGGGGCTGCCCTACCCCGGCGGGCTGAATTTGGATCGCGCCGCCAAGGGCGGCAATGCGCAGGCATACCGTTTTCCCCATCCGCGTGTGGAGGGCAGCCCCTTTGACTTCAGCTTTTCCGGGCTGAAAACAGCTGCCGTCAACCTGCTCCACAACGCCTCGCAAAAGGGGGAGGAGCTGCCAGTGCGGGATTTGGGCGCAAGTTTTCTCGCGGCTGTGGTGGACTGCCTGTGCGACCGCACGGAAAAGGCTGCCATCGCACGTGGGTATCAAACAGTTGTGCTGGCAGGCGGGGTGTCGGCCAATTCCGTTCTGCGCGAGCGGATGCAGGCGCTCTGTAAACGCCACGGCTGGCGATTGTTTATGCCGGAGCTTGCCCTGTGCGGGGATAACGCAGCTATGGTCGGCGCGCAGGGCTATTATGAGCTGAAAGCGGGCAATGTGGGCAAAATGGATTTGAATGCTTGCGCGACAATGCCAATTGAGGCTTAAAACAGGCGGATTTGCGCCTGATTTTGCAGGATCTTTACAAAGGCTATTCATTTCCACGGAATAATCTGGGGCGATATGATAAAGATTTAACATTTTAACGATTGATTGTTTTCCTCTGAACGTGTATAATAACCACTGGTAACCCCAAAAGGCGGCGGGAGTCGCTTCCTGGCCGCTTGATCTTAAGATGTGAAAGGAGTTTACGAGGATGGATGCACTTACCACCAACAAAAGTGTCCTCAGCTGGATTGAAGATAAGGTCAATCTGGTAAAGCCCGACAAGATCGTCTGGATCGACGGTTCTCAGGAGCAGATTGACGCATTGCGCGCCGAGGCGTGCTCCACGGGCGAAATGATCAAGCTCAACGAAGAAAAGCTGCCGGATTGCTACCTGCACCGCACCGCTGTCAACGATGTTGCGCGTGTGGAAGCCCGCACGCTGATCTGCTCCCGTAAGGAGGAGGATGCCGGCCCGACCAACAACTGGATGGATCCGGAGAAGGCTTATAAAATGCTCTATGACATTGCGCGTGATGGCTACAAGGGCCGCACGATGTATGTCATCCCCTATTCCATGGGCCCGATCGGCTCGCCGTTCTCCAAAATCGGTATTGAGCTGACCGACTCCATCTATGTTGTGCTCAACATGTGCATCATGACCCGTGTGGGCAAGAAGGTGCTTGAGACCCTTGGCGACAGTGACGACTGGGTGCGCGGCCTGCACTGCAAGTGCCAGATCGACGAAGAGAAGCGCTATATCTGCCAGTTCCCGGAGGATAACACCATCATCTCCGTCAACTCCGGCTACGGCGGGAACGTGCTGCTCGGCAAAAAGTGCTTTGCGCTTCGCATCGCCTCCTACCAGGGCCGCAAGGAGGGCTGGCAGGCAGAGCATATGCTCATCCTTGGCATTGAAAACCCGCAGGGCGAAGTGAAATATATCTGCGCGGCATTCCCGTCCGCCTGCGGCAAGACAAACCTCGCCATGCTCATCCCGCCGGAGGGATATAAGAAGAAGGGCTACAAGGTCTGGTGTGTGGGCGACGATATCGCCTGGATCCGCAAGGGCCCGGATGGCCGCCTGTATGCCGTCAACCCGGAGAATGGCTTCTTCGGCGTTGCGCCCGGCACGAACGAGAAATCCAACCCCAATGCGCTGGCCACCACAAAGCGCGGCACGATCTTTACAAACGTTGCGCATAACCTTGATGACAACACCGTCTGGTGGGAGGGCTTGGATAAGAACCCGCCGGAGAACGCGGTGGACTGGAAGGGCAACCCCTGGAACGGCAAGACCTCCGACGTCAAGGGCGCGCATCCCAACAGCCGCTTTACGGCTCCCGCCAAGAATTGCCCGTGCATCAGCCCTGAGTTTGAGAATCCGCAGGGCGTGCCGATCTCCGCATTTGTCTTTGGTGGCCGCCGTGCAAAGCTGGCCCCGCTGGTGTATCAATCCCGCGATTGGAACCACGGCGTGTTTGTAGGCTCTATCATGGCCTCTGAGACAACGGCTGCGGCGGCGGGTGCGGTCGGCGTTGTTCGCCGTGACCCGATGGCAATGCTGCCCTTCTGCGGCTACAA
>USBP01000360.1 GCA_900552985.1 uncultured Oscillospiraceae bacterium | reverse complement strand
TTATTAAAAGTTAGCAGAAAATCTCATGGCCGCGCCACAAACAGACGTCAGATTTTAGAGATTGAATGCATCTGCAAAACGATAGGCCCATATCGCATTTCTCTGCGGTATGGGCCTTGCTATTATGATTGTTATGTTTCGGGCGCGGCGCATGCCGCTTATTCTACGCGGTCCTCAAGCGTGCGGCGGATCGCATCCGTCAGACAGAGGGGATCGCCATGCGGCCGGTCTGCATTTAACGGGAAAATCATCATGCCGCCCAGCCCCATCTGAAGGGCAAACGCCGTTTTATCGGCCACCATCCCCGGGCAGTTGTAATAGGCGTCCATTTCAATGCCGTCAAATGTGAGCTGTGGGTCATAATTCTGCCAGTAGCCCACCTTGGCATCCTTCCAAAGCGGCCAGTATTCACCCTGATAGGTCGGCCTGCCATAGTAGGGGAGGCCGAGATTGATCTGCTCACGACGGAAACCGCATTTTTCCGCATATTCCACTGCGCGCACTGCCGCCCGGCCAAAGGAGGAGTGATATCCATTGAGATCAATGATATCATAGGCCATATACGAGAGCTCGTCAATTGCCTGCACTGCCTCCGGCGAGAGATGGACGCCCCAATCCGCCAGCGCAACAGCAAGCAGCTTGCCGCCCGGTGCAAGCTTTTTCTTCAACTCTACCAAAAAGCGGCTGAACAGCGCCCATTCCGTTTTCCCCCTTGGGAATTCCCAGTCGAATTCAATGCCGTCCAGACCGGCTTCCTGTAGGAAAGCAGCCAGCGTGCTGGTCAGCTTTTCCATATGGTTTTTCAGGGATTCCACCGTGCCTTCCCCGGGCTGGAAGAAGGAGGCGAGCACTTTTACCGGCCTGCCGCTTTTCTCAATTACCTCGCGGGCGCCAGCGGCATAGCGCAGCCAGGCTTGCTTTGCCTCCTCATTGGTCTGCGTTTCATCGCGGTAGTTAAACCAGATTTCTCCCTCGCGCGACCATTTGAGCGTGTCAAAAAGGATCACCTCGTTCACTGTTTCAAAGTGGCAGGCAAAGGCCTCGCGCTCCTGCTGCGTCATGGAGAGAAAGTCACGCGTATCAAAACGCAGATAGGCGCTTACGCGGAAAGGAGGCTCACAATGGCGCTTTTTCAGATCATAAAAGGAACATTCTGTCAGCCGTGCAGCGCCCCAGACCTCCAGAATCAGCAGGCGATATTTCTTGGAAGTCTGGGAGGGGAAGGAGCAGTAGCGGTAGCGCTCTACCTTATCGCTTTCATAAAAGCGCAACCGCCGTTTTTCCAGCATTCCAGCGCAAAGCGGCGGATATGGCTGCCTGCCTCACGCAGCACAAGCGTATTGACGCGCGTTTCCTGTGTAAAGGTAAAAACGATTTCAGAGCTCCCTTTGCCTGCCGCTTTCCACCCGCCCTTGCCTGATGCGGAGAGGAAGCCCTGCGCCGCCTTTCGGTGCGTGCTGGCAGAGCAGGAGGAAGGAATGCGCTTTTGTGCCTGCGGCATTTCGCATCCGGCAGGCTTTAAATGCATGGAGGAATAAAGCGCGGCAATGCCGAGCCGGGTTGCCAGATGGGAGAGAAAGTATCGGGTGCTGTTTTTAATCAAAGCAAACCACCATCCTTGTTGGGGCGTTTCCCCCTGTTGTTGCTGTATAAAAGAACCCGAAAGCTATGCGAAAAGGTCGGATAGCTTTCGGGCGCTTTTTGAAATCTGATTACCGGTCTGCGAGGGCGACATAGGGCCTGCGCGGCGCTACATTGCGGTAAGCCGGGCGGATGATCTTGCCGGCGTTAATCAGCTCCTCAATGCGGTGCGCGCTCCAGCCCGCAATGCGGGAAATGGCAAAAATTGGTGTATACAGCTCCATTGGCAGGTCCAGCATGCTGTAAACAAAGCCACTGTAAAAGTCAATATTGGCGCTGACGCCCTTATAGATCTTGCGCTCCTCTGCAATGATCTCCGGGGCGAGCCTTGCCACTAGGGAGTAGAGCTCGTATTCATCCACACGGCCCTTTTCCTCTGACAGACGCTCGACAAAGCTCTTGAAAATATTTGCACGCGGGTCGGAGAGGGAATAGACGGCATGACCCATGCCATAGATCAGGCCGGCGCGGTCAAAGGCCTCCTTATGGAGAAGCTTTTTGAGATAAGAGGCGACCTCGCCCTCATCTTTCCAGTTGGAGACACTGCGCTTCATATCCTCAAACATCTGGACAACCTTGATATTGGCCCCGCCGTGCTT
>USBP01000359.1 GCA_900552985.1 uncultured Oscillospiraceae bacterium | reverse complement strand
GCGGCTTTATGCGCTTGTGGCTATCCGCCGCGCACTGTAGAGGAGGTGCGCCGGTTTGTGGGCAATGGCGTCCGCCTGCTGATTGAGCGCGCAGTCCCGGCAGGGACGACGGGGGAGGAGACGGATCGCTGTTTTCAGCTCTTCCGGGAGCAGTATGACAAGCGGATGTGCTGCAAGACCAGGCCTTATGAAGGCATCCTGCCGTTACTGGAGGCTCTGCATGCGCAGGGCGTCCAGTGTGCAGTGGTTTCCAATAAATATGATGGCGCTGTTCGCCAGCTGGCCCGGCAATATTTTGGTGGGCTGATTGATGTGGCCGTTGGGGAGCGCGCCGGTGTGCGCCGAAAGCCCGCGCCGGATAGTGTGCTTGAGGTGCTGCGCCAGCTTGGTACAGAGTCGGCCACGGCCTTGTATGCCGGGGATTCGGATGTGGATGTGCAGACGGCACACAACGCGGGCCTACGCTGCGTGGGCGTTACTTGGGGCTTCCGCAGCCGCAGTGTGCTGGAGCAGGCTGGGGCGGATTTTATTGTGGACCGCCCGGCGCAGCTTTTGGGGATTGTACGGGATCAAAAAGGGGAGACGCCCTTAAAATAAGGAGGAACAGAAATGAAGCTTTATTGGATGCTGCGGCGTATCATTGCGCTGATTATTTCTGCTGTGCAGTTCTTGTTGGGGCTGTTCGGCGTGAGCATCAACCCCATGAAGAATGTGATCGAAGAGCCGAACCTGGCGGCGGAGGCCGTTGTGGCGGAGCAGAGCGGCTCCGTACTGGCGGATGCAAAATTCCTGACGGATGGATTGATTGAAACGTTCTGGTCCTCCGGCCAAAAGGAAAACGCCTATGTGGAGCTGCGCTTCCCGGAAGAGGTCACCTTCAATACCGTGGTGCTGCGGGAACTGACCACAAGCGTCAAATCCTTTGCGCTGCAAACGTATGAAAACGGTGAATGGGTTGATTTTTACCGGAGCGACCGCATTGAAACATACCGCTTCTGCTCGTTTGACCCGGTCACCACAAGCCGCATGCGCCTTGTGGTGCGCGAGCAGGTAGGTAATTTCTGCCTGCAGGAGATGGAGATTTATAATATCGCGCCAAAGGAGCTCAAGGAGCCGTTCCGGGTGGCGGCCTATAAGCGCATTGATTTCAATAAGACCTGGGAGATTACTGATCCGGTGAAGGAAGCGGAGGCGCTCTACGGCAAGGAGAGCGAGCAGTACAAGGCCGCTTACCAGAAGATGAAAACCTATTCCCGTTATTTTGAGGTGATCAACGAGCTGATCCTCTTCAATGGCGTGGATTGGACGACGGAGGGCGGCATCCATATCCGCGACGGCGCAGAGAATTTCCGCCGGGAGATCGATGCGCTGCATGAGGTGTTTGCTGTGCGGGATATCCAGACGGATGTGCGCATCACAGCGACGATCCTTTGCCCGGGCGATAACGAGGTGACGGCTCAATCGCTTGAGGAGCACATGGATACGCTGGTGGCGAATATCGTCGCTTTTGTTAAGGAATATGACCTTGACGGCGTTGATTTTGACTGGGAGTATCCGAGCGAAAGCTCTCAATGGAAGCTTTACGGCGAGCTGGTGAAGAAGCTGGATCAGGCGTTTGAGGAGGAGTTTGGTGACAGCGTGACAGTTGGTGTGGCGCTGGCCAGCTGGGGCGTGGGCTTCAGCCGCAGCGCAATGCGCGCCATCGATGAGGTGCATGTGATGGCTTACGACCTGTTTGATGACGATGGCTGCCATTCCACCTTTATGACCGGCGCTTACAACCCGATGCGCTATTTTAATGGCTTACAGTATAACCGCAGGCTGTTTAACCTTGGCATCCCGTATTATGGACGTCCAGTGGATAAGGGCGCCTATTGGCCCGCCTGGAGTCAGGTTGGCAATGAGCCTGGCGCCTACTGGACGAATGAATTCCCCGGCTCTTACACGGATGAGGCCGGGAATCCGATTGCCCTCAACGATTATTACAATAGCCCTGGGATGGTAGCGGATAAAACGGCCTATGCGATCAGCCTTGGTATCGGCGGCTTGATGCTCTTCCATATGGATTGCGACCTGCCGATGGATAACCCCAACTCCTTGACGCTGGCGGTGGAGAAAACGCTTGAGCAGCGCGTGGCGAATTATCGGAATTAGATTTTAGATGTTAGAATTAGATATGAGATGTGAAAACCGCGGGGCTTTTGTCTCAGAGGTAATCGCAGCAAGCATCAAGGCCCCGGG
>USBP01000358.1 GCA_900552985.1 uncultured Oscillospiraceae bacterium | reverse complement strand
TGCGGGGAAAACCTTTGTACTGACAGGGACGCTCCCAACGCTCACGCGCGCGCAGGCGAGCGCCATGATCGAAAAAAACGGCGGGAAGGTTTCTTCCTCTGTTTCCAAAAAGACCTCCTATGTGCTCGCGGGTGAGGAGGCTGGCAGTAAGCTGACAAAGGCAAATAGTCTTGGTATTCCGGTGTTGACCGAAGCGCAGTTTTTGGAGATGATGGGCGGTCAGGCTTAACCGGTAGACATATGGAACGCCTGTAGGGAAACGGGCCTGCCGCTGGCCAGAAGATGATTCTGAAAAAGGGGAAGCTGATGGAACTGCGGATTTTATGCTGCTTTTTCCCTCCGCCTTTGGCGGGCATGCCTGACAATACGCAAAAAGCATTTCTCATGATAAGCAATAAGTATTAGACATGATAAGCGGATTGGGTTACAATATGGACGCCTCCATTGGAGGCGTCTGATCTTTTGATGGTAAGCAGATGGCACAAAATGGATCATGAAGGGAGATTTTTTATGAAAACGATGTGCGAACCGGATTTTAACAGAGAAAATGTGTTTGGCAAGGGGCAGCCGAACACAGCCTTTGCCCAGTATTTTGTGGGGGAATCCTATCTGAATCCGCTCACGGAGCCGGGTAAGTGCCCCGTCTTCATGGCGAATGTTACCTTTGAGCCGGGTTGCCGGAATAACTGGCACATTCACCATGCCTCCAGCGGCGGCGGGCAAATTTTGATTTGCACGGCTGGCGAGGGCTGGTATCAGGAGGAGGGGAAGCAAGCTGTGAGCCTGATGCCGGGCATGGTAGTTACCATCCCGCCGGAGGTTAAGCACTGGCACGGTGCGAAGGCAGATAGTTGGTTTGCCCATATCGCAGTGGAGGTGCCAGGGGAAAACTGCCGCAACGAATGGTGCGAGCCAGTGAGCGAGGAAGCGTATCATAGTCTAAAGTAAGACAGGAGGTTTTATATATGACAGAACAATACAATCTTCACGAAACAGACCCAGAGTTTATGGAGCGTTGGGAGGCGTTTGCCGGGGATGAGGTACTCCATGAGGAGGGCCAGCAGCTTGAGGAACCCACGCGTTCCCTCGCTGTGCTAGCTGCGCTGATGGGCGTGCAGGCTCTGGATGTTTACCGCTGCCTTTTGCCGCAGGCTCTGAAGGCTGGACTGACGCCTGTGATGGCGAAGGAAGCGGTCTATCAGGCGGTGGATTACCTTGGCTTTGGCAAAGTGTACCCGTTCCTGCTGGTCACAAATGAGATTTTGCAGCAGATGGGCGTGCCGCTCCCGCTGGAGGGGCAGACTACCACGACGCTGGAGAACCGGCTTGAGAAGGGCGTGGAGGCGCAGGCGGAGATTTTTGGCGCGCATATGCGAGAGGCTTGGAAAAGCGGGCATATTAACCGTTGGCTGGCGGCCAACTGCTTTGGGGATTATTACACCCGAAAGGGCTTGACATTGAACCAACGAGAGATGATTACGTTCTGCTTTTTGGCCGCTCAGGGCGGATGCGAACCTCAATTGACGGCCCATGCAAAAGGAAATATGAATTTGGGGAACAGCAAAGCCTTTCTGATCAAAGTGATTTCACAGTGCTTGCCATATGTTGGATATCCGCGCTCTTTGAATGCAATCGCCTGTGTGAACCGGGCTGCGGAAGAAAACGGGTAACCGGCGCTGCACACGATGACGGGCTGGCGAATGGGATCGTTTATTTCTAATTTTTGACGGGGATGATTTCCGGGCATGTTTCCTGCCTGCGCTTCGCATACTACAACAGGCAGGGATGAAGCAGGGCCTGCTTGAAAAACAGCAGCATGCGCAAGCGAAGTGCTTCTATCCCTGTTAGGACGCTCTGAAAGGGCGTCCGGTCTGAAATGAAATCGGATGAACCGGAATGGTAATCGTCCACTATTAAGATATCAGCCGCGCCGGTTTTTCCGGTGCGGCTCTGTTTTGTCTCTACTGATGTGGCGTGAGAACCGCTCTCTTATCATGGCGGTTTCTCTTGGGAGCATTGTTATGGATGGAGGGGCGCTTGCCGGATCATACTATGAGTGCTGTTCAATTTTTGAAAAGGCAGGTCGTTTGATATGGCGTCACTTTGGCAGGCAAACACTTCATTTCCCCATTTTCCTGCACTACAGGGCGATTTAAACCGTGAAGTTGCTGTGATCGGCGGCGGTATCGCGGGGCTTTTGACGGCCGCTCTGCTGCGGCGGGCCGGGCTTGAGGCGGTGGTGGGG
>USBP01000357.1 GCA_900552985.1 uncultured Oscillospiraceae bacterium | reverse complement strand
CCACTCCCGCGCAAGCGGAAAAGGCCGCCTCAATCTCACCCAGCTCAATACGGTAGCCCATGTGCTTAATCTGATAATCCCGGCGCCCCGCATACATCAATTCGCCCCGTTCATTGGTATAAACCAGATCGCCTGTGCGGTAAATCAACTCGGGATACGAGCAGTTGAGCGGGTTCTGCACAAAGCACTCCGCCGTTTTCTCCGGCATCCCGTAATATCCAAGCGCCAGGAACGAGCCGCGAACGCACAGCTCTCCCCGCTTCCCCGGCCCGACCGGCTGCCCGTTTTCATCCAGCACCAGCAGGGTGCAGTGATCGCACGCGCGCCCGATAGGCAGCGGCTCATCCTCCCGAAACGGGCGGTCAACAATATAGTAGGCGCAGATATCCGTCGTCTCTGTCGGCCCATAGAGGTTGGCGAACAGCGCCTGCGGGTAGTGCGCCCGCCACACGTTGAGCCACTTCACAGGCATCACCTCGCCCGCGAACAAAATCGTATGCAGGCCGGAGGGCCTTTGATAATCCAGCGCCTTCAAACGGGCAATCAGGCCGAGCGCCGAGGGCACCCAGTAGATGGTGTTCACCTGGTGCTCCTCCAAATATTCCAGCAGCCTGACCGGGAAGGAGAAATAGGATTTCGGCGGTATGCACAGCGTCGCCCCGCACTGGAGCGTCACAAAAATATCAAGCACCGACATGCTGAAATAAAAAGGCGTCTGGCTGGCGAAGATCGTATCCTGCGTAATGTGAAACGCCTGTTCGACCCAGCGCGCATAATCCATCACGCTGCGATGGCAGACCACCGTACCCTTGGGCACGCCTGTGGAGCCGGAGGTAAACAGCACATACAGCGGATCCGTATCAACCATACGGCCGCGCGCCTGAGCGAGCGCCGTTTCCTCACAGGCGGACCGGGCGAGCTCCTCGACCAAAACGAGCCTGGCTCCGCTCAGAAACTCCTGTGCAGCCTGCGCGTGAGCGAAATCTGTCACCACCGCGGCGGGGGCCAGCGTTTGAAAAATGCTACGAATACGCGCCGGTGGCATGTGCGTATCAAGCACCGTGTAGAAACTGCCGCTGTAAACCACGCCCAGCATTGCCTCCAGGCAGGATACGCCCTTGTCAAGATAAACGGCGATTGGCCGCCCCGCGGCTTCCAGAGAGAGCAGCCCGCTGCCGATCGACCGGCAGGCACGTGCAAAATCCGCATAGCATACAGCCCCGTTTTCATCCACAAAGGCGGTTTTTTCGGGCATTCGCCGCGCACTGTTTTCCAGCAGCGTCAGCACAGTTTCCGTCATTTCGCCACCCCCCGGGCGGCAATGGGATGCCGCCGTTTCTTGTCAAAAAGTATACATACCGTAGAAAAGGCTGTCAATAAAACGAACAAAAACGTAATAAAAATGTAAGGACTGCGTAACCAGTTGAAACCCTTCTGCAACTGTTAATGATGGAAAGGGCACAATGACAGGCCTCAGATTGCCAGCGGGCAAAATAATCGCCCGGCCGAGCTTTCACTCGACCGGGCACAGACAGAAAAGCATCCTGCATATGACCCGTAAAAGCAGGTGCATCGCCAAAGATATGCGTAAGCCTTTTGACCGTCACATTTAAAAGCCATCGTCTAAAATCGAAAGCCCGGATTTAATGATCTCATTCAATGCTGTTCGGCCGGATCAGGAATCTTGAAGAAACGGCAGCAAAAGCGCGGCGAGCTGGTCGGACCTGTGCACATAGCTGCCATGGCTTTCCCCCGGCAGAATGCGCAGCTGTGCATGCGGGATATGCGCGGCAATAAAGCGCGTGTCCTCCTCGCGGATCACATCTTTGCCGCCTGCAAGCACCAGAACAGGGATATGAATCTGTGCAAGCAAATCCCCCGTCAGGGCAGGGCCGTGCAGCATCATGCCGATGCGCTCCGAATGGCTCACCGCATACAGAAGCCTGTAGCCTGCGCGCACGCGGGCTTTCAGCCCTCCGGGGCTGGAGTTCGCACCGCTTACTGCCAGCCGGCTGAGCAGCCCCGGCCAGCCGGAGGCCACCAGAAGGCCCACAATCCCGCCGTCGCTGAAGCCATACAGTGCCGGCCGTTCCAGCCCCAGCGCCCTGATGAAGGCCGCCATGTCGCTTGCAAGCTGCTCATAGGAGAGCGGGCCGGCTTTTCCGCTTTGTCCATGGCCTCTGCTGTCCGGCGCATAAACGGTGTAAAACGGGGAAAGACGCTCGATCAGGCCGTCAAAGGTGTGGCGG
>USBP01000356.1 GCA_900552985.1 uncultured Oscillospiraceae bacterium | reverse complement strand
CAGCAGACGGTGGAGGCTTGCAAAAAGGCAGATTCCGTGCTGCTCGGTGCGGTTGGTGGATGGAAATGGGACACTCTGCCTGGTAACAAGCGACCGGAGGCAGGGCTTTTGGGGATTCGCAGCGCCCTGGGGCTGTATGCGAACCTGCGCCCGGCCAAGATTTTTGCGCCGCTGCGGAGCGCTTCTCCGATTAAAGATAGCATCATCGGCGATCAGCTCGATATCCTTGTGGTGCGCGAGCTGACGGGTGGGATTTATTTTGGCGAGCGCGGCCGGTTTGAGAAAAACGGCGCCCCGGCGGCTTATGACACGGAGTGCTATAGCGTGCCGGAGATTGAGCGTATTGCGCGCGTTGCTTTCGATATGGCGATGAAGCGGGGCAAAAAGCTGACGAGCGTGGACAAGGCAAATGTGCTGGAATCCTCCCGCCTGTGGAGGGAGACGGTAATCCGTGTTGCCGAAGACTATCCGGAGGTGGAGCTCAACCATATGTATGTGGATAACTGCGCGATGCAGCTTGTGCGCAATCCGGCGCAGTTTGATGTGATCGTCACCTCAAATATGTTTGGGGATATCCTTTCCGATGAGGCCTCCATGATCAGCGGTTCGATCGGGATGCTGGCTTCTGCGAGCCTTGCGGGCGGCAGCCTGGGACTGTATGAGCCGATTCACGGCTCTGCGCCGGATATTGCGGGGCAGAGCGTTGCCAACCCGCTGGCGACAATCCTTTCCGTGGCGATGATGCTGCGCTACTCTTTTGACGAAGCGGAGGCGGCCGATGCGATCGAGGCCGCTGTGGACGCCGCGCTGCGCAGCGCACGCACGCCGGATATCAAAGAGGAGGGTCTCCCGGTGGTTTCCACAGGGGAGATGGGAGATTTGGTTGCACAATTGGTAGCGCAGGCCTGAGCCTTTCAAAAAATAAAGTGAAAAAGGCGCACGGAAAAACGTTTTGTCGTTTTTCCGTGCGTTTCATTTTATGGCTTTGAAAAAAGCAGGGAGACAACCGCCACCATATGGTAGAGTGGTGCTCTGGCCCCTATTCCGATTTTGTAAAGACGCGCTCCAGAAAATCTGCAACCGGGGCGATGGCCTTATCGTCCGCCAGCTCTACGGCGCCCTGATCGACGAGATGGGCGGTTTTGCTGTCAATCGGTAGACGGGCAAGCACCGGCACGCCGAGGGAGGAGGCAACCTCCTCCGCCTTGCTCTCACCGAACAGCTCGATTTTCTTCCCACAATCCGGGCAGAGAGCGTAGCTCATGTTTTCTACAATACCGAGGATCGGGATATTCATCATCTTCGCCATATGATAGGCCTTTTTCACAATCAGGGTTACCAGATCCTGCGGCGTGGTCACCACAATGATACCGTCCAGCGGCAGGGATTGAAACACCGTCAGCGGTACGTCGCCGGTTCCGGGCGGCATATCGATGAACATATAGTCAATATCGCCCCAGGCGACGTCCGTCCAAAACTGCTGGATTACGCCGGAGATCACCGGGCCGCGCCACACGACGGGGGCTTCCTCATCCTCCAGCAGGAGGTTGACGGACATAACCTCGATCCCCATTTTGGATTTTTCCGGGAGGAGACCAAGCTCGTTGGCCTTTGCCTTTTCCCGGATGCCGAAGGCCTTAGGGATGGAAGGGCCTGTTACATCCGCGTCGAACACAGCGGTAGCATACCCTCTTGCCTGCATTGCGCATGCGGTCAGGGAAGTGACAAGCGATTTGCCGACGCCGCCTTTGCCGCTGACAATGCCGATTACCCGGCGCACAGTGCTGTATTGGTTGAGCTGGATATGCATATCCTGCTGCCGGGAGGAGCAGTCGGCGCTGCACCCTTCGCAGTTGCCGCTGCAACCGGTTTGGTTGGTGGTTTCACTCATGGCTTAAACATCTCCTATTTTATCTTTCGCTTTCCGGCTTTCCCGCAGGCGGCGGAAAAAATCCGTAAGAAGCATAGCGCATTCATCTGCCATAAACCCGCCCTCCAGGAGCGGTTTATGGTTATATGGCAGGGAGAACAAATCAACAACAGAGCCGCAGGAGCCGGCTTTGACGTCATATGCGCCGAAGACAACCCGGCGCATCCGCGCGTTGATAAGCGCCCCCGCGCACATTGGGCAGGGCTCCAGCGTGACATAGAGCGTGCATTCCCACAGCCGCCAGCCGCCAAGGGCGCGGCATGCGTCGGCAATTGCCTCCAGCTCTGCATGAGCAAGGGCGTTTTTGCCGGTTTCGCGGCGGTTGCGGCCACGTC
>USBP01000355.1 GCA_900552985.1 uncultured Oscillospiraceae bacterium | reverse complement strand
GGCTGCATCAACGGCGGCGGTCAGCCGATTCAGCACGCTGTGGTGCGCAACTTTGTGGATCTGAAAAACCGCCGTGCCGCCGCGCTGTACGACGCAGACCGCAAGCTCCCCGTGCGCAAATCGCATGAGAGCGAAGCGATTAAAACCGTTTATACGGAGTTTTTCGGCGAGCCCGGCAGCCATATTGCGCATGAGGTGCTGCACACCTCTTATCAGGCAAGGCCCAAATATAAATAAAATTGCTCTGTGTTGGAGCATGGCAACCGTTTCTGCCGTATAGCAGAAACGGTTGCTTCTTTTTATTTGCTCGAAAAATTTCTTTAATAAAACGGCTCACATAGCATCAGTATACAAGGGTACACTGATGCTAATCAAATTTTTTGCATGCACATGGAGGAATCGTTGTGTAAAGCGTTTTGAAATATGGTATACTGAAGCCGTCTAAAACAAGCGGGGAGGGAAGTTGCCATGCGTATTCTATTGGTGGAGGATGATCGCGCCATCGCGATGGGGCTCGTCTACGCGCTGGAGCAGGCGGGTTACACCGTGCGCCACGAGCCGGATGCCGCAGGCGGCAAAAAAGCGGCGGAGACGGAAGGATTCGACCTGGCCATCCTGGATCTGATGCTGCCGGACGGCAGCGGCTACGACGTGTGCCGTACCCTGCGCGCAAGGGGCGAAACCCCTGTGATTTTCCTCACCGCGTGCGACGATGAAGGCAATGCGGTAATGGGCCTGGAGATGGGCGCAGAGGATTATGTGACCAAGCCATTTCGCCTTCGAGAGTTGCTGGCACGCATCAAAAATGTACTGCGCCGCCGGGAGCGATCCGATTCAGAGGCGATCCGCCTGGGCGAGGTTACGATTTATCCCTCGCAGGCGCGCGTTCTGAAAGCCGGGCAAGAGGTTTTTTTAACGGCGTTGGAGTATCGCCTGCTGCTCACCTTTGCAGTCAATGCAGGGCAAGCGCTTACGCGCGGGCAACTACTGGAAAGCATCTGGGATGCGGCGGGGGATTTTGTCAACGACAACACCCTGACCGTCTATATCAAGCGGCTTCGGGAAAAGCTGGAGGACGACCCACAGAATCCACGCCTGATCCAAACGGTGCGCGGCATCGGTTACCGCGCCTGTGGAGCCGGCCCGGCCTGACAAAAAAGAGGAGGTAAGACAATGCTGCGCAACCGCGCACTGCGCCGCCTGATCGTAGCGATGCTCACCCTGACGGCAGTGGGAAGCGCCGCCGGTTTTTGGATGGATTGGCGCGCCGGCTGCCTTGCGCTGCTTCTGGGGCTTGCCCTGCTTCTGTGCGCCTCTGGCTTTGCCCATCTGCAATACCGGCGTATCCGCCGCCTGAGCAACTGCCTTGAACGCATCTGCGCGGGCGACTTTTCGCTTGACGTGCGGGAAAACGATGAGGGCGAACTGAGCATTCTGCAAAACGATATTCATAAGGTCACACGTATCCTCAACGAGCAGAACCAGCAGCTCTCGCAGGAAAAAACGTGGCTGGCGGATTCCATTTCCGACATTTCGCATCAGCTCAAAACGCCGCTGACCTCTATGATGATGATGGCGGATCTTTTGCAATCGCCTGATCTACCGCCGGAAAAGCGAAGGGAATTTTCACGCAGCCTGCACGCACAGCTCGACCGGCTGGAGTGGCTGGTCGCCTCCCTGCTGAAGCTCGCCCGGCTGGATGCAGGCGCGGTGCTCTTTCATCCGGAGGAGCATGAGGCCCGTGAAGTGCTGGAAAAGGCCTGCGCGCCGCTGTCGATCCCTGCGGAGCTGCGGGGGCTGACGCTGGTGCTCGACGCTCCGGAAGGGCTGCGCATTTCATGCGATTTCAACTGGACGGCGGAAGCATTGCTCAATGTAGTGAAAAACTGTGTGGAGCACACGCCAGAGGGCGGCACGGTGACAGTTTCAGCCCGAAGGAATCCGCTTTATACGCTTTTTACCGTAACGGATACCGGAGAGGGCATCGCCCGTGAGGATCAGCCGCACCTGTTTGAACGGTTTTATCGGGGCAAAAACGCTTCGCCGGACAGCGCCGGCATTGGCCTCGCTATGGCGCGCTCCATTCTGCGCGCGCAGGGCGGCGATATCAGCGTCAAAAGCGCGCCCGGCCAGGGCGCTACCTTTTCTCTTAAGATCATGTCAAAAATAAACGAATGAGAACGGTATGTCCAATCAGGAGGCTTTATATGAAAACGTTCAAGTTGTGCGTTTTATTTTTCGCAATATGCCTGCTGCTCAGCGGCTGT
>USBP01000354.1 GCA_900552985.1 uncultured Oscillospiraceae bacterium | reverse complement strand
GCCCGTAATGCCGGCCTGCCGCTCCATCTCGTGCAGTGTTTCCCAACCTGCGGGGAAGTTGTGGTTGATATCCACGCCGCGGGCGTTGGCGTTCCACCGGCTGAAATCGCCCTGACTGATTTGGCTGACCTGCGCCTGAAAGGCGCCAGCGCCCTGTGCGCCGTGCAGCGCGATCTGGACGCCATCCGGGTTGACGCAGGGGAGAATGGCAATCCCGCGCCCGCGCAGGGCGTCCCGCACCGGGATGGAAGAAATTTCCGCCCCCTCCCACAGGGCGGCGGCTGTGCGTTCAAAAAAACGCAGCAGCAAAAGCGGAGTCAGCCACTCCTGCCCATGAAAGCCGCCTGCATAGAGCACCGGGCTTTCCATGGGGCCGATGGCGAGCATATAAAGGGAGCGCCCGGCTAGGCTCCGCCCGCAGGAGTGAAGCTTCGCCTGGGGGAAGCGCCGTTTGAGCGCCTCCAGCATAGCTCGTATTGTTTCGTAATCGGGCGGTATCGCCCGGACAATCTGCTCCAAACACAATCCCTCCCGTTTGTCAGGCCGGCGGCGCCGGGCCTTTACCATACCAATATGCCGCGTGGTTCGCGATCATGCCCCCGCACATAAGAAAGGATTTGATCGGATGGATTTAACGGAAAAAACGCTGGAGAAGCAGGTGATTTATACCGGGCGGATCATCACAGTGCGCAACGATACCGCTTTACTGCCCAATGGGCAAAAGGCTGCGCGCGAGGTGGTGGAGCACCCCGGCGGCGTGACGGTGGCAGCCCTGACGCCAGAGCGGGAGCTGCTGTTTGTGCGGCAATTTCGCTACCCATATGGGGAAGAGCTGCTCGAGCTGCCCGCGGGAAAGCTTGAGCGCGGCGAGGATCCCCTGGAAAGCGGGAAGCGCGAGCTGCGGGAGGAAACGGGCGCGACGGCAAGCACCTTTTGCCCGATCGGCAAATTTTACCCCACGCCCGGCTATTGCGGGGAGATCATCCATATGTATTTCGCCTCAGGCCTGACCTTTGGCGAGCAGGAGCTGGATGCGGATGAATTTCTCACAGTGCAGCGCATCCCACTGGAGGAGGCGGTGCGCATGGTGCTTGACAACCGGCTGCGTGACGGCAAAACGCAGGCCGCTGTTTTAAAGGCAGCGATGCTGCTGCAAAACGGCAGGCTGAAGGCGTAAGGAAATGGAATGGAAACCATCAGAGAGGAAGGGAGCGGGCCTACCGGCCTGCGAAAGAAATGGCGATTGAAAACGTGAAAGCATTTTTGAGGGAACACGGCCTGGAGGAGCGGATTCATGAGTTTGATTCCTCCAGCGCGACGGTGGCGCTGGCGGCCGAGGCGCTGGGCACCCAGTCCGCGCGGATTGCCAAAACGCTCTCCTTTGCGAATGGGGATGCCTGCATCCTGATTGTGGCGGCGGGGGATGCCAAGATTGACAATCGGAAGTTTAAGGATTTGTTTGGCCGGAAGGCCTCCATGCTCCCGCCGGATGAGGTGCTGCGGCTGACTGGCCACGCTGTGGGCGGCGTGTGCCCCTTTGCCTTGCCGGAGGGGACGGCGCAGGTGTATACGGATATTTCCCTCCAGCGGTTTGAAACGGTTTACCCCGCTGCGGGCAGCTCCAACAGCGCGGTTGAGCTCTCCTGCGAGGAGCTGTTTTCGCTCTCCGGCGGCTGCGGCTGGATTGACGTATGCAAGGGCTGGCAGGAGGAAACCACATAAATTCTTCTACCGAGCACTCGTGCACGTGGAGAAAGCAAAGTTGTTACACACTGGTACGGTCTTACAGAAGTATATATGAATTCTGATGAAGCTCAAGATTTAATTGATTCACTATCTGCCGTCGGTGATGGTGCAACAATCAGTAGCCTTTTAGATTTCTTCCTGGGAACATAGGAAGCGTACTTGGTGGGATTGCTGGTATTCTTGGTGTAGGTACATTAATTTATAGATGGCAAGTTGAATAAGCGGCTGCTCCTGGTAGGGGAATTATTATGAATATTCAAACTAACTTTGGAACATCTACTCAATCAATTTGTTTTACATCTCAATAAAAGGAGGATGCGCATATGAGAAAGTCTTTACGCATTTTGTTTATACTCCTAATTGTTGTACTACTTATTTCCAGTTTTCCCATTAAACATATATTGGGATATCCAAGAATATCAGATTTAATGCGATTAATTGGATTTATCTTGCTAATATGCTATAGCATCAGTGTACAAGGGGAACATCGCCGCTAAGGCGGACACAGACGGGTGCTCGCTG
>USBP01000353.1 GCA_900552985.1 uncultured Oscillospiraceae bacterium | reverse complement strand
CCTTCCTCGATGCGCGCCATAAGCTCCACCATGACCTCGACGGCCTCAGGGTAGGAATGCAGCGCGAATATCTGCGAGCCGATGTGGCAGTGCAGGCCGCAGAGATTTACATGCTCCATCTTGAGCGCTTCCTGCACGCCGGCCATTGCTTCGCCCGTTTCCAGCGCAAGGCCGAATTTGGAATCGATCTGCCCGGTGCGGATAAAGCTGTGCGTATGCGCGTCAATCCCGGGCTTGATGCGGAACATAATATCCGCCTTTTTTCCGGCCTGCTCCGCCAGGGTGTTCAGCGTGTGAAGCTCTGTGAGGTTATCCACAATGATGCGTGCAATGCCGGCGTCGAGCGCCATCTGAAGCTCTTGCCGGGTTTTATTGTTGCCGTGCATATAGATACGGTTGGCGGGGAACCCGGCCTGCAGGGCGGTATACAGCTCGCCGCCGGAGACCACATCAAGCCCCATGCCCTCCTCTTGGCAGATGCGGCACATCTCCTTGCAGGAGAACGCCTTGCTCGCATAGAGCACGTGGCCGTGACCGTTGTAGGTTTCATTCATGGATTCCACAAAATCCCGGCAGTGCTGCCGGATCTGGTTTTCATCCATGATGTAAACCGGCGTGCCGAATTCTTTGGCAAGCTCCACCGTATCGAGCCCGCCGATGGTCAGGTGGCCCTGCGCATTCACATCCAAACACTCAGAAACAAACATACGCGAAAAACACTCCTTCACACTTGATGATCTGGCTTGTATGGCATCCGTGTGCATTTGGGCAGGCCCTGACGGCGATGTTCCCTCTGGACACTGATGCGAAACTGCCTGGGTAACAGCTTTAACCGTTTTGCTCCACAGCGGCGGCAATCGCGCTGCGCAGCGCCTCTGTGCCCTCGCCGGTCACAGCGGAGAAGGGGATTTTGAAAACTTCCGGATAGGCGGCAAGCTCCTCTTCCAGCGCCTTTATGCGCGCAGCGCGCTCGGTTTTGTTGAGCTTGTCCGCTTTTGTCAATGCGATGACGAAGGGATCGTGCATCTGGGTCAGATAATCGAGCATGGAAAGATCGTCCGCACTCGGCGGATGACGCATATCGATCAACTGCACGACCAAACGGAGTTCCCGATTTGAGCCGAAATAGCCCTCCATCATCTCCGCCCAGCGTTTTTTCTCCGACTGCGCCACTTTGGCATAGCCATAACCAGGCAAATCGGCTAACCGAACGCCATCGAGGGCATAAAAATTGATGGTGACCGTTTTACCGGGCTTTGCACTGACGCGTGCCAGGCTTTTGCGGTTGAGCAGCTTATTCAGCAGGGAGGATTTGCCGACGTTTGAGCGCCCGGAGAAGGCAACCTCCGGCAGCGTGCTGGCTGGCAGCTGTGCGAAGGTGCCGCAGGCCATCTCAAAGCGGGCGTTGTCGAAGCGCATGGGATTCCTCCTTTTGTATTTCACTCTGGGATTTCATTGGGCGACGGATGGCTGCTGCCGCGGCTTGATATGCGGCATGGCGTCGGCGGCGGGCCCAGTTTTCTCCGCATGCTCTACCGGAGCGTCCGTCTGACCGCTCTGCGGCAGCAGGGCGGTGCGGAAAACCGTGGAGAGCTCGCTTGCCGGCACAAATTCTACGCCTGCTTTCACCGCCGGGTCGATTTCCGCCAGATCCGGCACGTTGTCCGCCGGGATCACAACCGTTTTCACGCCGGTGCGGTAAGCGGCCATGGATTTTTCCTTCAGGCCGCCAATGGGCAGCACGCGCCCGCGCAGCGTGATTTCACCTGTCATGGCAAGATCACGGCGAACCGGTACATTCGTCAGCGCTGAGACCAGGGCAGTCGCCAGCGTGACGCCGGCTGAAGGGCCGTCCTTCGGGACTGCGCCCTCCGGTACATGGATGTGGATATCCTTTTCTTTATAAAAATTTTTATCTACATGCAGTATATCCGCATGGCTGCGAATAAAGCTGACCGCCGCGTGGGCGGATTCCTTCATCACATCGCCGAGCGAACCGGTGAGCTCCAGCTTGCCGGTGCCATCCATCACGGCGACCTCGACAGGCATTGTCTCCCCTCCGACGGCGGTCCATGCGAGCCCTGTCACCACGCCGACCTCATCGCGGGAGCGGATGGCCTCCGGCTTGAATTTCTGCGGCCCCAAAAGCGACTCCAAATCATCCGCCGCAATGGTGACACGCTTTTTCTCTCCATCCGCAATTTGTACCGCTGCGCCGCGGCACAGAGAGGCGATGGCGCGCTCCAGCTTGCGCACGCCGGCCTCGCGGGTGTAGCCGTCGA
>USBP01000352.1 GCA_900552985.1 uncultured Oscillospiraceae bacterium | reverse complement strand
AGCCTGCGGCGAGCAGGCCTCTGCTGCACCGCTGGAGAAACCCGCCGCGCAGGAAGTGTGCAGGCCTAAGCCCGCACAGCCCGAGGGATCCGATCAATCTTTGCTGTTGGCATTGATGCTCCTTCTTGGAGGGGAAAGCACAGATGAGCTTTTGCTGCTTGCCCTGCTTTACATTATGATGTAGAGGATTTTCATTCCCACACATCAGGAGCCGGCTGCGGGGCGCTATACAGCTGCCGCATCGCAAGAAGTGCGCGGAAGTATTTTGGTTCAGAATGGTCAAGATTATTTTCTATACACGGTGTTTCGGTTCTCACCTGTGGGATCGGGGTTAAGCCCCGATCCCACAGAAAATAACCTGGGAGCGGGTTTTTAGGCAAAGGCGTAACGATGAGCCTCCTCGCGGCCCGATAGGGGCCGGATATCAGGCATCCTGCGCTGGTACGCAAGAAAATACAGCGTTTTTGGCGGGGGGGAGAAAATCTCCGCCAAAGCCGTTCCCCTTTCTGCGCTTTTGTGCTAAACTGAAAAAGAAGCGTCGGTATACCCACCGATGCGGCGATTGCCTTCTATATGCCAATGGAGGGGCTTCGCAACCGCTTAAAAAGAACAAACAGGGATGCCGATAAGGGGCTTGCGGCGCTGCCGCTGGCGGTAGAAGCAGGATGCTCGCCTGCACAACACCCCAGGCCAAGCTGCCGGACGCGTCTGATCGACAGGACTGGAAAAGGGGGAGAATACGTTGACCTACCGTTATCACACGCACGGGACATGCTCCCGCGAAATTGATGTGGAGCTGGAGGATGGAATCATCCGCAGCGTCAAGTTTTATGGAGGCTGCGCCGGTAATCTGGCGGGGATCTCCAAAATCGTAGCAGGAATGCCCGCGCAAAAGGTGATTGATACGTTTTCCGGCATCCGGTGCGGGATGAAACAAACCTCCTGCCCGGATCAGCTCGCGCGTGCTGTGCAGGAAGCGCTGAGGCAGCAGGCTTAGGCTGCCGCTGTGGTCAAAAGGGGGATAGAGTAATGTATCATAAAATAGAGAATGCGTTTGTAGGGGTGGAGGTAGACGAGCTCGGCGCGCAGCTGCATAGCCTGCGCCGCCGGAAAGACGGCTATGAATACCTGTGGCAGGGAGATCCTGCCGTTTGGGCAGGGCAGGCGCCAACCCTGTTCCCGGTTGTCGGCACGCTTTTGGAGAACCGCTTCCTGGTGGAGGGACGGGCCTATTCCATGCAGCGGCATGGCTTTGCCCGCCGCAAGCGCTTTTATTGTGTCGATCAGTCGCCGGACAGCCTTGTGTTTTCACTGACAGACGATGAGGAGACCCGTGCGCAGTACCCTTACTCCTTTGAGCTGCGCATCGCCTATGTGCTCAGGGAGAGGACGCTGCACATCACGCACACTGTGCTCAACCGGGGGGCAGAGCCTATGTATTTTTCGATTGGCGCACACCCGGGCTTTTGCTGCGAGCTGGGCGACTGTATCCGGCTGGAATGCAGAGAGGAAGGGCTGCGCACACTGCGCATCGATGCGGATGGCTTGCTGCTGGGGGAGAGCTTCTCAGTCCCTGGAGATGGGCGCGAGATTGTATTGACACGGGAGCTTTTTGAAAAGGATGCGCTGATTTTTTCCGGCCTGCGCTCCCGCAGCGTCACGCTGGAGCGTCGCCGTTTCGGGCGTGTGGTGACGGTGACGCTGGGCGGCGCGCCGTATCTGGGCGTTTGGGCAAAGCCCGGCGCGCCGTTTGTGTGCATTGAGCCGTGGTACGGGATTGCCGATTCCCGAGAGCGTGTGCCGGATCTTTCCCGCAAGCGGGGTATCCAGAGGCTGGAGGGGAATGGGCGTTTTGATTTTGCCATCCAGATAGAGCTGCATGATTTTTAAGGGGAGACGGAATTGGAAGGAGGGGCCGCTGTGCCGCGTGTTCTGCGCTTTCTAATTGATGAGCGCTATGAGGGCCGCAAGGTGGTGCACTATCTGCGCGGAGAGGCGGGCCTGTCCGCCCGGCTGGTGCAGTCGCTCAAGCGGCAGCCGGATGGCATCTGCCTCAACGGCGCGCACACCCGCACAATCGACTCCCTGCATGCGGGGGATGAGCTTACCGTCTGCCTGCCGGATGATGGCGCCTGCGTGCAGCCGCTCAATTTTCCACTCCAGGTTTTGTATGAGGATGAGGATCTTCTGTTGGTCAACAAGCCGGCCGGGCTCGCCATGCATCCGACCCATAACCATCAGGGCGACACATTAGCCAACGCTGTGGCAGCCTATTATCAGGCGCAGGGCAGG
>USBP01000351.1 GCA_900552985.1 uncultured Oscillospiraceae bacterium | reverse complement strand
GCCGGAAGAAGCCGCCCCTTGTGCAACGGTCAATTCGAGTTCGGATGGAAACAAAGCGAAAACGCATGAGGATGCTCCGCCTGCCTCGCTGGGCGCCTTTCCCCAATCGCCAGGGGAGGATGGGCCTTGGGAGCGGTTTGCCGCTGCCCTCAGCGAGGAGGAGGGTGAGGCGCTGCGGCTGCTGCTGCGCGGCGCTTCCGGCGCGGAGCTTGCCGCCTACGCCAGGGAGAGACACCTCATGCCAGAGGTGCTTTGGAATGGCATCAACGAGAAAGCAGCCGATACTGTGGAGGATACCATTTTAGAGAGTGCGGATGGGCCACAGCTCTTCGCAGAATATCAAAACGACTTAGAGAGAGTGATGCTCAAGTGAAGCAGAATAATCCACCCAGGCGGATATCCAGTACGATTCTCAACGCGCTCAAGGGCGGCGTTGTGCCGCGGGTGGGGCTCGAATATATCACAGTCGGCCGCGGCCGTGAGATCGACGCGCTGCTCAATGACATTGAGATCATTGGGGAGGGGGGCGCCGCCTTCCGCTTTATTGTCGGCAAGTATGGCAGCGGCAAGAGCTTCCTGCTTCAGACCATCCGAAATTATGCGACGGACCGCGGCTTTGTGGTGGTGGACGCCGATCTTTCTCCTGAGCGGCGCTTTGCCGGCACAAGGGGGCAGGGGCTTGCCACCTTTAAGGAGCTTATGAAAAATATATCCACCAGAACAAAGCCGGATGGCGGCGCGCTGCCGCTGATTCTGGAGCGGTGGATTGCCGGTATTCAGACCGCCGTTGCGTCGCAGGAGGGCATCTCCCCTGGGGACGCGGCGTTTGAACGTTTGGTGGAACAGGCTGTCTATCAGGTCGCGGGCAGCCTGGAGGGGATGGTCAACGGCTTTGAGTTTGCAAAGGCCGTGCTGCTTTATTACAGGGCCTATCTCAACGGGGACGATTCGCTCAAATCAAACGTGCTGAAGTGGTTCCGCGGCGAATATGGAACAAAAACCGAGGCAAAGCGCGAGCTCAATATCAACCTGATCGTCACAGATGACACCTGGTACGATTTTTTGAAGCTGTTTGCGGAGTTCATGGTGCACGCGGGCTATCGGGGGCTGCTCGTCGTCATCGACGAGCTGGTCAATCTCTATAAAATCCCGCACGCGGCCACCCGCCAGAGCAATTATGAAAAAATGCTTACGATGTATAACGACGTTTTGCAGGGGAAAGCCCGGCACATCGGTTTTTTCATCGGCGGGACGCCGCAGTGCATCGAGGATCGGTATAAAGGCGTGTTCAGCTATGAGGCGCTGCGCTCCCGGCTGTCGGAGGGCCATTTTGCGGCGGATGGCGTGAAGGATATGCTCTCCCCGATCATCCGGCTGGATATGCTCACCTATGAAGAGATGTTCGTGCTCATTGAAAAGCTGGAACAGATGCATGGGCAGCTGTTCGGCTACGAGCCGAAGCTTTCTCAGGAGGAGCTCGTTCTGTTTTTAGACGTGGAGTATAACCGCGTCGGCGCGGATACGCATATTACGCCGCGCGAGATCATCCGCGATTTTATCGAATTCCTCAATATTTTGTATCAGAATCCTTCCAGCTCCGCGCGGGACATTTTAGAGGGCGGAGGCTTTGTGCCGGCGGATGCGGTGCAGGGGGAGGAATCGTTTGCGGAATTTGATCTGTAAGCAGAGGGGGCATGCTTTGTGGAAAACATGTTTGACCGGCTTGCGCCATATATTCAGGATTATATCTATGCTAACAACTGGTCTCAGCTGTATCCGATTCAGGTGGCGGCCTGCCGCGTGATTTTCGACACGGACGATCACCTGCTGCTCTCCTCCGGCACGGCCTCCGGCAAAACGGAGGCGGCCTTTTTGCCCGTGCTGACGCAGCTTTATCACAACCCCTCGCAATCCGTCGGGGTGTTATATATTAGCCCGCTCAAGGCGCTGATTAACGATCAGTTCAAACGGTTGGATGATCTGCTGGCGGAGTCGGAGCTTCCGGTCTGCAAATGGCATGGGGATGCGTCTCAGGCGGAGAAAAACCGGCTGCTCAAGCGCCCGCAGGGCATCTTGCAGATCACGCCTGAGTCGCTGGAATCCCTGCTCATTCGCAAGCGCGGCGCGTGCGTGAAGCTGTTTAGCGACCTGCGCTTTGTCATCATCGATGAGGTGCACTATTTTATGCGGGACGTGCGCGGCGTGCAGGTGCTCTGCCTGTTGGAGCGGCTTGAGCGCCTTGTAGGCGTGTCGCCGCGGCGTATTGGGCTCTCCGCCACACTGGGCGATCTCTCCGCAGC
>USBP01000350.1 GCA_900552985.1 uncultured Oscillospiraceae bacterium | reverse complement strand
AGGCAATGTAAGATACACGGCCAAGCACATAAAAGTTGCAGCAGGAGATGCAGCTCACCGAAAAAAGAGCCCGGCGCCGCCGTAGCCGGCGGGTTCAGGCTCTTCTGACCTCGGTTTGTGTGTGGAAGGCTTATTCCTCTTGCTGGGGAGGCTCCTGTGCATCCGAACCCGATGCCGCCTGCTCCGGGGGGATATCCGTCTGCTCCGGCGTTTTTGTATCTTCCACCGAAGGCTGCTCCTCCTGCTCCGCTTGCGAAGCGCTCTCTGTTTCCAGCATCGGCTCTATCGCTATGGAATCGTCTGTCATCAGCTTCTCAAACAGGTCGCCATCCACCTTCTCGTGGTTATAAAGGTAATGGGCCACTTTATGCAGTTTCTCCTTGTGCTCCTCCAAAATGGAACGGCAGCGGTTGTAGGCATTGACGATAATGCGATTGATCTCCTCGTCAATCTCAGAGGCTACATTTTCAGAATAGTTGCGCGTATGGCTGAAATCCCGGCCCAAAAACACCTCATCGTTCCCAGAGCCAAAAGCAATCGGACCAAGCGTTTCGCTCATGCCGTATTTCGTAACCATCTTGCGGGCAATCTCTGTAGCGCGCTCAATATCATTGGATGCGCCCGTGGAAATATCGCCCAAAATAAGAGATTCCGCCACCCGGCCGCCAAGCAGAACGACGAGCTCGTCAAGCATATCGTTCTTGGAGGTATAGCTCTTATCCTCCTTCGGCATGGACATCGTGTAACCGCCCGCCATGCCGCGGGGAATGATGGAAATCTGATGGACAGGATCCTGCGTGGGCAGATAGAACGTCGCCACTGCATGACCTGCCTCGTGATAGGCAGTCAACTTCTTCTCCTTGCTGCTCATCTTATGGGATTTTTTCTCTGTGCCGACGACAACCTTGATGGTTGCCTCCTCAATCTCCGTCATCGTGATTGCCTTCAGGTTCCGCCGCGCCGCCAATAGGGCAGCCTCATTGAGCAGATTCTCCAAATCCGCACCCGTAAACCCAACGGTAGAGCGCGCAATCACATTCAGGTCAACATCCGGCGCCAGAGGCTTGCCTTTGGCATGCACCTTTAGAATCGCCTCACGGCCCTTGAGATCCGGGTAGCCGACCGTCACCTGGCGGTCAAACCGGCCGGGGCGCAAAAGCGCCGGGTCAAGGATATCCGGGCGGTTCGTCGCCGCGATGATAATAACGCCCTCGTTCGCGCCGAAGCCATCCATCTCAACCAGCAGTTGGTTCAACGTCTGCTCGTCGTGGCCGCCGCCCATGCCAGCGCCGCGATGACGCCCAACCGCATCAATCTCATCAATGAAAATAATTGCAGGAGAATTCTTTTTAGCCTGTTCAAACAGATCACGCACACGGGACGCACCCACACCGACATACATCTCCACAAAATCCGAACCGGAGATAGAGAAGAAGGGCACGTTTGCCTCTCCTGCAACAGCGCGGGCCAATAGCGTTTTACCGGTGCCGGGAGGGCCGACAAGAAGCACGCCCTTCGGGATTCTGGCGCCCAGCTCATTGAATTTGCGCGGCTCCCGAAGGAAAGCGACGATCTCAGAGAGCTCCTCCTTTTCCTCATCCGCACCCGCAACGTCGGCAAAGGTGGTTTTGCGCTTCTCATCCTTCACCTGCTTGACGCGCGCCTTGCCGAAGCTGAGGGTTCGGTTGGTCTCATTGGTCATCGTCTGGTTCATGCGGCGCGTCATATAGACAAGGCCGCCCACCAGCAACACCAGCATCAGAGCCGTCGGCAGCAGGCTCACCCACCAAGAGTTCGCGCTGCCTGCCTCCATATCGTATTTGATCGGATCGTCCGGATGCGCCTGATTATATTCCTTCACGCTGTTATGCACATCTTCAATGAACAGACTGGCATTGGGCACCGTATATTTCTGCCACTCGCTGCTGCCCTTGAGCTGGTATTCCAGCACGCGGCTGCTCAAATTAAAATGATAGGCAGCTACCTCGCCCTGATCGAAATACTGCACGATCTGATAATATTCCGTCTTTACACTGTTCTGTGTCGTGGTAAAAAGGGATAGCGCAAGAATCAGCACGACCGGCAACAGCAGATAAGGCAAAAAAGCTCGCCAATTCCTTTTCTTATCCAAGTTGATCAATCACTCCTTCAGCTATCTTGCCCAAAACGGCAGGTTTCATCAATACAATCATTTCCCTTCGTACACGCAGGGCTTTAAAACGCCGACATACGGCAGGTTCCGGTATTTTTCGTCATAATCAAGGCCATACCCTACCACAAACTCATCCGACACGCATGCT
>USBP01000349.1 GCA_900552985.1 uncultured Oscillospiraceae bacterium | reverse complement strand
GGTGAGGCGGGAGCCCTTTTTGCGCCTGCGATGGGGGCCGGTCTTTGGCGCGGGCAAAATGGTCAAGGCCGTTCGCATAAGTGCCGTGCGGTGATGCATATAGATTTGCATGCGGGAGGAGGGGATGCGATGGCTTTTTCAGACCGCGAGCTGCTGGCGCGCTTAATCCAATGCGAAGCGGGCGGAGAGGGGGACGCAGGTATGCGGGCGGTAGCGGGCGTAGTGATGAACCGGGTTCATGCGTCAGGGGGAGAGTATCAGCGGGTTGGCCAGGGGAGCATTCGCAATATTATTTTTCAGCCTGGTCAGTTTACCTGCGTCAAGGAATATGTCGGAGGGGTGCCAAACATGCAGAATATTTATAACATGCGTCCGGAAGCGATCCATTATGAGATTGCAGACTGGGCGATCTCCGGCCAGAGGCTGTATAACGTCGGTCAGGCGCTCTGGTTTTTTAACCCCTATTCCGCGAGTTGCAGAGACTATTTTCCGAGCAACGTCGGCTATTTTGTGGCGCGCGTTGCAAACCATTGCTTTTATAACCCTACAGATGCATATTTTGAAACTTGAAATCCTGAATTTTTGAACCATGACTGGAGGAGTGTCAGAATGGATGGCAACACGAACGGCTTTAATCAAAGCGGTCAAACGGGCAGCCTGCACCTCAATCCCGCTGCGGAGGCAGGGCTCACGGAAGAGCAGATGGAAACGCCGCAGAACGCGCAGGAATACTATCTGGATTCCCTATCTGCTATTTTGCGGGCCAATGTCGGGCAGCCTGTCAGCTGCGAGTTCCTCATCGGCACCAATAATATCGTGCGCAGAGAGGGGTTCCTCTACTCCTCCGGCGTCAACTATATGACGCTTTATCAGCCGAATGAAAACCGCTATATGGTATGCGACATCTATTCGTTAAAATTTGTTTCCTTTTATGACCTGAGAGGTCGCCAGGCGACGGCTATGCGTAATATGAACGACCTTCCATGGATGTCAAACAATCAGCCCAATCTGCAAAACGGCCCGGCGCGCAACGAAAACATGCAGGGCTTCCAGGGGCAATCCGGTATGAGAGGGAACCGCGGCGGCTATTGATCGTTTTAAAAGGCATTGGAGCGCTGTTTTTCCGCCTGCGCTGCCAGCTGCGTCACGGTAAAATAGTCTGTTGTTGTTTCCTGCTCGGGCTCGTCCCGAAGCGCCTCCCGCAGCCGCTCGATCCATTCGACAATCTTGAAGCGGGGCTCATATTTTGGAGAGCTGTGTACCACGCGTTCCTCCCTTTCGCTGAGCATGTCGCTGAGGTCTGCGTTGCTCTGCGCTGCGGGCAGGCACAGCGGCGGGAACATGATGCACCACCAGTTGTGCCCCTCTCCCGCTCCAATGATCACGCGCACTGCGCGATAGCGCCCGGCCGGAAGCGTAATATTGTTGTCGTAAGTACGCGTTTCGAAAAATTCCTCGCTGAGTGTCACATGCACGTCATAGGAATAACCGCGCGCCTTGATCTCATCGCGTGCAGCCCGCTCCAGCTGTGGGAGGGATTGCGCGATTGCGGATTCGGCCTGCTCAACCGTCAGAGAACCGTCAAAAATATGTGCGCCTTCGGCCAGCACCGCGTCGCGCACCTGTAGCTTCAGCTCCTGGTCGGCTTCACTGTTTGAGTTCGCCAGCACATGCAGGCGAAGTACGCTTTCCCGGATTTGGGAGCAGGCGGAGGAAAAATTTGCTATGCTCATCATGGCGGCTAAGAACACGGCGCACAGGATAGCTGCTTCTATTCGTTTGAATTTCATAAAGATCCCGTCCTCTCTCAGGGTGATGAGAGTATGGACGGGATTTTTTGAAGATATTCAAATAGTTTCGCCCCATCAGGAGGGACGCGCCTTTCAGATCGTACAGCCTTCTTCAACAGGACGGCAGACAAAGACCTCCGGCACAATTGGCCGAATGCTTTCCGCGCAGGCAAGCGCCTGCTGTTCTTCCTCAAACAGGCCAAAAACAGTGGGCCCGCTGCCGCTCATGCAGCAGCCAAGCGCCCCATGCTCCCGCATCATCGCCTTGATAGAGACGCGCTCCGGGACGTCGATAACCTGCTCAAACACATTCCCAACCAATTTGGCGGCACACTTTAAATCTTCGGCGAGCAGTGCGTTCAGCATGCCGCGCTTGTCCGGCGCGCGCAGGTTTGCCGCAGCGTCGCACAGCCGGTAAGCCTCTGCCGTAGAAATCCCCTGGGAGGGCTTGGCCAGCACGATGAAGCAATCGGGCAGCTCCGGCACAGGGGTGAGCAGCTCATCATATTG
>USBP01000348.1 GCA_900552985.1 uncultured Oscillospiraceae bacterium | reverse complement strand
TGGGGCGAGTGGCATTCTGCCGCGCATCATCACAACGCGAAAAGGCTGCTCGGCGCCATCTGCCAAATGGTCCCTGCTGGGCTGCCCATACAGGTACGCACCCTGCCAATCTGGGAAAAAACGCCCTTGGCAGAGCGGGAGCGCATCGGGTTCCACGACGACTATCTGGTAGGCGCGCATTTCAAATGGAACAGCGACCGTGGGCATTTCTGGAATCGGCGGCGCCATACCTTCCGGGAACAATCCCGCCTGCGGTTTAACGACGGAGAGATGCCGTGGGGAAGAGATAAGCTTTATCAAAACGGCCATATCGACGGCCTGAAGATGATTGCCTGCTGCGCTGAGCATAGCCTTGCCACGCTGAGCCTTGTGCACAATTACCGGGAGGAGGGCGGCCGTTATAATATGCTGCGGTGGCAAGGGGAATCACTTGTCAAAGAGCAGCTTGCGCTCTATGACTGCCCATATGACGAGAGCTATTTCCTCGATGCGGCGGGAACCCCTATCAAACGCACGGTGTTCGATTACCTCTGCGATCATCTGGGCTATCAGATTCATCTGCTTGATTGCCGCGTACATTGTGATGTAAAGAGTAAAGACTTTACCCATGAGCTTTGTTTTACCCTGCTGAACACCGGCTTTGCGCTGCCCTATACGCTCAGCCGCCTGGCCGTGCGCGTCACCGGAAGGGATGGGGAATGCCGGGAGTATGAAGCCTCCTATCATCCTGTTCAGTTGGCCACTGGGGAAAAAGCCAGCTTTATTGTTCCTGTCTGTGCAAAAGAGGGGGATGCAATCGGCATCCGGCTGTTCCATCCCTTTGCGCCGGAGCAGTCCGCACGCTTTGCGAATGCCCTTCCATTTGAAGGCGGCTGCAATCTGCTCGGCTGCCTCTAAAAACGATCGCCTGCTGTGTGCGCCGGCAAGGCAATTCTTCCGCACGGCGGTTGTGTTCTGCATGGATTTTCCATTTTGCATGTGCTATACTGGAAGAAACCATATTGCGAAAAGAAACAGGAGGGTTTTGCGATGCGTTTAAAAAATGTAGTGTATTATAACGATGCTTTTTTGCCGCAGAAGGGCGATATCGCAATTGAGAACGGGATCCTGACCCAGGTCGGCGGAGCGCAGGAGGGAAAGGGGATCGATCTCTCCGGCTGCACAGTGACGCCAGGCTTTATTGATATCCACACCCACGGCGCAATGGGCGGCGACACCTGTGACGCCCGGGAGGAATCGCTTGCCGGGATGTCCCGCCATCTGGCGCAGCACGGTGTCACCTCCTTCTGCCCTACGACGATGACGTTGCCGTTTGAGCAGCTGGCAGCCAGCCTGCGTGCCGCAAACGACTATTGCGGCCATGAGTGCGGCGCTTATATTCAGGGCATTAACATGGAGGGGCCGTATATTTCCGCCGCTAAAAAGGGCGCGCAGAGCGGCGATTATATTCGTAAACCGGATTTTGAAGAGTTTCAAAGGCTGCATGAAATTTGCCCGGTTCGGCTGGTGGATGTCGCGCCGGAGGCCCATGGCGCACGGGAGTTTGCCGCGCGGGCGCGGTCGTACTGCACCGTTTCCGCCGCGCACACTAACGCGGATTATGAAACGGCAGCCAGGGCGTTTGAGGCGGGCTTTACCCATGCGACCCATCTGTTTAACGCGATGACGCAGCTTTCCTCCCGTGCGCCAGGCGTTGTCGGTGCGGTATTTGAGCACGATACGGTCACGGCGGAGCTGATTTGCGATGGCTTTCATATCGCGCCCGCCACGCTGCGGATTGCCTTTCAAATCTTAGGCGAGGATCGCAGCGTAATCGTCAGCGATGCGATGATGGCCTCCGGCCTGGCGGATGGAGAGTTTGAATTGGGCGGTCAGAAGGTTTATGTACGCGATGGGAAGGCGCTGCTGGCGGACGGCACCATCGCCGCGAGCACGACCAATCTTTATGATGAATTCCGCAACGTGCTGCGCTTTGGCATCCCGTTTCGGCAGGCGCTCAAATCCTGCACGATTAACCCGGCTCGCGTGATCCATATGGAGAAAGAGACGGGCAGCATTGCGCCGGGCAAACGGGCGGATTTGCTGGTGCTTGACCGGGATATGGAGATTCGGATGGTCATCGTCAAGGGAGAAATTGTAGTGGATAACAAAGGGTAAGCAGGATGAAGCAGATATTGTGGATCGATGCGTGCGCAAGGCAGAATTCGCGCACGCGGTTGCTGGCACAGAAAGTGCTGGAAAAGCTGGATGGCCGGGTGACGGAGCAGAACCTCTATCGGGAGCAGCTCTTCCCTCTGGAGT
>USBP01000347.1 GCA_900552985.1 uncultured Oscillospiraceae bacterium | reverse complement strand
CGGCCCCGGCCGCCCTTCCAGTTTTGCGGAGGGGCGGCTGTTTTAGCAGAAAATGAAGAATCGTAAGATAGAAGGATAAGCGCAGCCGGAAAAAACGGAGGAGGTATCAGCAGATGATGAAAAGATATGCTGCGTTTTTGCGTGGCATCAATATAAGCGGAAAAAACAAGGTGCCGATGGCGGATTTGAAGAAGGGCTTTGAAAGCCTTGATTTTGGAGAGGTTAAAACATATCTGAACAGCGGCAATGTGGTTTTTTTGAGCGATGAAAAGGATAGGGGATCGTTGACGAAGAAAATTGAGGGAATGATCGAAAATCAGTTCGCTTTGAAGATTCCTGTTTTTGTTATATCGAAAGAAAACCTTGAGGACATCCTGCACAACGCCCCAGATTGGTGGGGAAATGAAAATAAAGAGATCTATGACAATTTGATTTTTATTCTGCCGCCCGCCACATTCGCAGAAGTATACGGCGAGCTTGGCGAACCGAAAAAGGAATTGGAACAGATTAAGGAATACAAAGAAGCAATCTTCTGGTCTTTCAGCAGGAAGGATTATCAAAGGACAAACTGGTGGTCTAAAACGGCAAGCGCGAATATCAGCGGCAAATTAACGATCAGAACGGCCAATACCATTAGAAAGATCGCTGAAATGTAAAGCCTGCGGTTTGGGCGGGGTGCGTTTTTGTGGGTTCGCAAATAGCGGTTGACAACTCGCCTACAAATTTGATAAACTAAATATTGGAATTATGTGTTGAAGGGGAAGGGACAAAATGGGCAGAAACAAAGCGGCGTTTGTCTGCACACTTGCGGCACTTGCGGTACTGGCCATGCTGCTGCCACTGACGGCGCAGGCGGATGTTATTTTTCCGGATGATTATGGCAGCGGCTATATTACGTTTACTGCTGGTTCACCCCTTACCATTACGCTGGATGCGCCGCATTATTCTTCCGTTGGGAGCAAGCTCACCTACAACTGGAAATGGGACGATTATACGGGCGAGGAGCCGATTTCTACGACAAGCGTTCCATCAGTAACCGTTATGCCAACTGCTGCCGACCATCAAAGAAGGATAGCCGTTGACGTTTTGGAAGATGGAAATGAACGAGGCGGGATCAGCTTTGACTTTGTGTTGTTCGATAGCTCCATACCTCATCCGATTGTTACGCAGGAACATGGGTTTATGGAATACTCCCTGTTTCAGGGCGAGAGCGTAACGCTGACGGTTCCCGCAGCTAAGGCGGACGTAAGCGGAAAAACGCTTGTTTACGAGTGGTTCAGGGAGTTGCCCGACGGCGGCGAGGAGCTTATGCAGGCAACCAGCGCCAATCAGTTGACGATTACAAACGATGGGCCAGAGCATCAGGATTTCTGGTCTGGCTATTTCTGCCGTGTTCTCTATCAGGGCGAGGAGAAAAGCGCGATAAATTATCAACTCTATTTTAGCGTCAATTTTTACTTTTACGAAAAAGAGAAATATCAGATTGTTGCAAAGGAAAACTTGGAAAAGGTGCCGGAAAGCATTCAGCATAACCTTGGGAATATGACCGTAGCCCAGTTGGAGCTGTATGTCTTTGACAAGCTGAACACGGAAAGCAAGCTGAACATAAAAAAAGAAGACGCCAAGCTGTACGATGTTACGTTGCAGACGCAGGAGGGCGTTCCGGTCACAAAGGACAATTTTCCCACGGAGGGGCTGCTGGTGATATTGCCCTATCCCGAAGGGACAGATCGCTGGCATTATGAATTCATCGTTGCCCATATGTTTGAGGAGAAGATCAACGGGCAAGAGCCCGGTGATATTGAATATCCGTATGTGGAAAAGACCTCCGAGGGGTTGAGGGTGCGGCTGAACGGCCTTTCCCCCGTGATGATCGCATGGAAGCGGATGAGCGAGGCGCCTGCCGCGAGCGTGCCGCTGACGGGCGATTCAACGCCGCTTGAGGTGATTTCCGCACTGCTGGCAGCCTCGGCCTGTGCGATGATCCTGCTGGGAGGCAGGCTTCGCAGAAGGAAAGCATAAATAAGGAGTGGACTTTCTTTCCCAAGCATGCATGCATGTTTGGGATTTTTGTGCGCCCGAACACAAACGCAAGCCTGCGCTTTGGCGGGTCACGTTTTTTCTTGTGCAAAAACAGCGTTCCATGCTATAATAAACTGTTGCGTTGTATGCCTTTTCCGCATGTGGACGCAGATTCATCAAGGGGTGAACCGAATGACCAACCATTACGACGCGCGAAACATTCAGGTGCTGGAAGGGCTGGACGCCGTGCGCATGCGGCCCGGCATGTACATCGGCTCCACG
>USBP01000346.1 GCA_900552985.1 uncultured Oscillospiraceae bacterium | reverse complement strand
CGGCAAAAGAGGCGCTGCCGCCCGTCACATTCCCGCCATGTCTACGGTAAAGCAGCAAAGGTTCCTTCAGGAAAGCGACATGGCCCCGGCGGGTGGCAATCAGGCCGATCCACTGATCATGCATCGGAATATCCTCCGGGAAAGGCAGAATCGCCCTGCACAGCTCCCGACGGAACGCCATACAGCAGCCCATAAACGAATTTCTGAGCAGATTGCTCCAAAGGCCTGGTTTTGATCCGTGAGCAGCAAAAAAAGACGGCTCCACCGGATGCAGGTCTGCGTCTGTCACACAGGCGTCGTGCAGCACGAGCAAAGCGCCGTTTTCAATTGCCTCTTTCACCTTTACCGCCTTATCCGGAAGCCAAATATCGTCCTGATCGCTGAGAAAAATCACATCCCCGCCGCACAGGGAGATCGCCTGCGCAAAGTTTGCCAGAACGCCGCGCCCCGGCCCCGCTACATAACGAATCCGTTCGTCCGCCGCCGCCATACGGCGCACAATCTCCTCTGTTTTTCCGCCAGGGCAATCGTCGGATACGATCACTTCGTCCTCCGGGCCCAACTGCGGCAGGATAGACGCCAGCTGCGCCTCTATGTAGGCCTCGCCATGATAGGCAGCCATCGCAACCGAAACACGCATTCCACGATCATCCCTTTCCTGAGCGGCAGGCGTCACAGGCTCGAAAAGGACAGCCGCGCCTGCAAACAGGCGCCGGTATTGCCGTTCTGATGTTTTTTCCACTAAACAAAGCGCGCCTACTCAGGCAGTTTTACGCTTTATTATAATCTTTTTATCCTGATTTTACAAGTAGTTTGTCCATACAATACGGCATGCCGTTGAAAAACGTGCAAATAAAACGAAAAGAGCCTCAAAGCTGCCGCCCTTTTTACGCCTTTGAACAGAAATTTCTCACCCATTTTGCAAGAAAGGCGACCTGATAAAAAGCCCTGCGTGCGGGTGCTCTCCCCGCACACAGGGCCATACGCAGCATGCTCCGGCAGAGCCGGGCCTCAATCCTCTTCTATCGGCGTAAAATTGGTAAACGTAGCCTCCAGCTTGCAGGAGGGAACAGAGACCGACAGCAGCGCCCCAGTCGCGCCATCCTGCACCAGCTCAAACGCGCCGGATTTTGTCTCGCCGCGATAGTGCCATCGTCCGTCCTGCTCCGAAATATCAAGCGATTCCAGCCGTGCAAGCGCTTCAATGGAATTCACCACAGCCGCTCCCAGGGCGGACTGAGGAAATTGCGACAGATCAATATCAAAACCGAGCGCGTTATACTCCACGCGGTAGGAGTCTCCATTCCAGAGAATCGTAACGCCGCGGAACATTTGTGGTTCAGTGATCTGAATCTCGCAGGAAAGCAGTGCATGCCGCACGATATGCGCCTTGACAGTCCGCTCCGAAATCACGGCTGTCATATCCGCCTCAAACTGCTCTGGCAAGGCAGGCGGCTGATCTGCTTTTCCCTGCCCGCCGCCGCATGCAGGCAACGTCAGCAAAAGTATCAGAAGCAGGCACAGCCATTTTCCCTTCTTCATTGAGCGGTCATCCCCTTCCGAATCAGCCAGCCTGCGCTCTCTATCCGGCAAAGTCCTTGAGCAGCAGCGGCAGCTCCTGCGCCATAAGCGTGGGCGTCATGCCGCACATGGAATAGCGCCGGGCCGCTGCATCCCCCGCCAGACCGTGCAGATAAACCGCAGCGGCTGCGGCCTGAAGCGGCTCCATGCCCTGCGCGGCAAGGGCGGCGAGCATACCGGCCAGAAGATCGCCGCTGCCGCCCTTTGCCATGCCGGGGTTGCCGGTGCGGTTGACCAGCAGCGACGCGCTGCGCCCATCCGCAATCACGGTATTTGCGCCCTTGAGCACCAGCGTTACACCGTGCTCCTGTGCAAAACGGCGCGCCGTTCCCGCCCGATCCGCCTGGATTTCCGCAACCGTACAGTTGCAGAGCCTCGCCATTTCGCCCGGATGGGGCGTCAGGATCAGCGGCGCTTTCGCCGCTTTTAACATATCTATATGCGCCGCAACGATATTTATACCGTCCGCATCCAGGATCACGGGGCAGGAGGCTTTTGCCAGGAGCTCCTGCACCAGATACGCCGTATCCTCATTCACGCCCAGCCCGCAGCCGATCAGCACCGCGCTCGCCTTCTCCAATGCAGTGCAAAGCGGCGGCAGGGCCGCCTGCGCAAATGTCCCCTCCCGGTTTGCATAGAGTGGCAGGAGCAGCGGCTCCGTCAGCTTGGAGGCAATCGCAGCGTACGCCCCCTCCGGGAACGCGGCCGTGACCAGGCCAACGCCCATGGCCACCGC
>USBP01000345.1 GCA_900552985.1 uncultured Oscillospiraceae bacterium | reverse complement strand
TGCCGCCATGTGGCTTGGCACAGCGGATTATCCACAGGAAAAAATTGATACTGCGTGGAAGCGCCTCATTGCACATCAATTCCACGATGATATCACGGGCACCTCCCTGATGCGCTGCTATCAGCGCAACTGGAACGACTATATTCTTTCCCTGAACGAATTTGCGGAGGAATACCGCGCGGGTGTAGGCGCTGTTTCCACCTTGATGGACACCTCCTTTGTCAAGGGCGCTGCCGTGATTGTCAACAATCCCTTGCAAAGCAGTGAAAATCGCGTTGGCCCTGTCACCGTTTTTATTCCGGTTTCCGAGGGCTGCCGGTATCTGCGCGTATTTGACCTCAACGGCGAGGAGGTTCCCTCCCAGGTGCTATCCCGCAGCGGGGAAACGCTCAAGCTTGTCTTTATCGCCAGCGTTCCCTCCATGGGTTACACGGTTTACGACGTGCGGGAATCGGATTCGCCCTGCGCCATACAAACGCGGCTGCGCGCGCAAGAGAAGCTGCTGGAAAACGAGCGCTATCGCCTGACGCTGGATCACAACGGCGACATCTCCAGCATCTACGATAAAAAGGTGGATATGGATTTGCTCTCCGCTCCGATCCGTATGGGCGTGCATCACTATCTGGGCAGCATCCACTGGCCGGCGTGGGAGCTGGATTACCCCGAGGTCATGACCAAGCCGGTGGAATATGCGCATGCGCCCAAATTTACGATTGTAGAAAACGGCCCCGCCCGTGTGGCGATTGAAACGCTGCGTGTTTGCGGCCCCTCTACATTCCGTCAGGTCATTTCCCTCTCCGCTGGCGGCGACACGGTGGAGGTTTATAATGAAATTGAGTGGCGCGGAATGCGCCGGCTGCTGAAAACGCAGTTCCCGCTTGCCGTTTCTAACCCCCGGGCAAGCTATGACCTCGGCCTCGGCGTGATCGAGCGTGGCAATAACACGCCGAAGCTTTATGAGGTGCCTGCGCAAATGTGGGCGGATATCACACAGGAGGACGGCAGCTGCGGCGTGTCCATCCTGAGCGACTCCAAATGCGGGTGGGATAAGCCGCTTGACAACTGCCTGCGGCTGACAGGAATCCACACACCGCAATCCACCTACCGCGATGAGAGCGGCCAAAACACAATGGATCTCGGCCTGAACCGCTACAGCTTCGGCATCTTCGGCCATACCGGAGGCTATGAAAACGGCACGCAGATGGCCGCCGCGCGTTTTAATCAGCCTATGAACGCCTTTTTGGTGGAAAAGCACAAAGGCAAGCTTGGACGTGAATTTTCCTTTGGCCGCATCAGCGACGATAACGTGCTGGTGCGAGCGGTCAAAAAAGCACAGGATACGGATGAAATTGTGCTGCGCTTCAATGAGGGCGCAGGCCGGTGCTGTTCCAACATCCGTTTTGAGCTCGGCGCAGGCATTGCCTCCGCACGGGAGATCTACGCCTCCGAGGAGCCGCGGGAGGAGGGGGAATTTCTGCTGGAGGATGGCGTATTGCAATTCGGCCTGAAGGCCTTCGAGCCGCGTTCGTTTGCAGTCACGCTTGCGGCGCCGCCTGTCAGCGGTAAACCAAAGCGCAGCTTCCCCATTGAACTTCCCTACGATATGGATATCGTCTCCTTTAATCACAACCGCACGGATTGCAGCGCCGCCTGCCCCGCCGCCCTTCCGGCGGAACGCTTTCCTGCCGAAATCCACTGCGGCGGCATCCGGTTTATCACCGGCCCCAAGGAGGACCTGGCGAAAAACGCCGTCCTCTGCAATGGGCAAAAGCTGCCTATTCCAAAGGGTGCAACGCACCTGAGCCTGGTGATGGCCTCGCTCAGGGGCGACCGCCGCACGGCCCTGACCATCGGCAAAACCGGCTATCTATTCACGGTGCACGACATGTTTGAGGCGGTCGGCAAATGGGATCTTTACGGCATGCAGGAAACCGGCCAGATCAAACAGACTGTGCTTGCCTGGAACGCGACGCATATGCACCGGGCCGGGGCGGACAGCTACGGCGAACAGGCTTATTTCTTCAAATACACCTTCGATATCCCTGCGCAGGCGGATTCCTTCACGCTCCCGCTCGATCAAAACCTTCTTCTGCTGGCAGCAAGCGCAACCGATTGCCCTGCCTGCCGCACAGGCGCACCGCTTTATGACACCTTGAAAAAGCGGGAGTTTGACTTCTGGCTTTCAGAAAAAGACCGCAAGCGTTCACACCCTGGTAAACTTTCTCAAATAGCAGGCTTTTTAAAATTCGGCGGAGGGTTTGTCTCTCGCTCCCTGCAAAGAGAAATGGATCTTCTATAAAACAGAAGCGCGTGCCCTCCGCTG
>USBP01000344.1 GCA_900552985.1 uncultured Oscillospiraceae bacterium | reverse complement strand
GCTTACCTGCTTAAAGCCCGCTCAAAGCATCCGCCGCCACTTGCCGGGACAGAAAGCGCCCCGCGCGCAGGCCGCCCCCATAAGGAAAGACAACTGCACGCCTGACGAGGGTTATTTCCCCCGTTTTTTCACTTTCCCCTTTTTGACGGCAGCGCGCACTGCAAGGCCCAAAGCAGACGCAACCAGCACACCGCCTGCTACGCTGGAACCGATAATAGCCCCCAGATAGCGTTTCTTCATGTCTTGATAATCAGCGGGGCTTTTGATATACGGCTCATATTCGCGGTTCTGGTAAACCCTGACCTCTTTTATCACAAAATCATTTGTTCCATCTGCATGGTTTTTAAATTGCCCAATTTTCTGGCCATAAGGGCCCCAGCCATTGTTGCGGATTTCCGTCGTCAATCTTAAATATTCCGGTGTTTTGGACACGCCGCCATAATTGGTGGACCAGACAACTTCCCCGTCTACATACATGATATATCGGTTCGGTGTCCATTTCAGAGCGTATGTATGCGCTTCTCCATCATACAGGTTTTTGCCCACATCCGTCACATTGCCCTTGCTGCGGTAAAACGGCGCGTCATATGCGTCATAATGAATCGCCTGCCCCGTTTTGGTAGGATTTTGACGCATAAAGGAGGATTCATAAACATCAATTTCGCTGCCATCCTCGCCCCTGTTGCCAATCTGCCCGCATGCATCGCTTTGCAGCCAGAAAGCAGACCACATGCCCGAACCCCGCGGGACAATGACTGTGGCCTCAAAGTATCCAAAGGCCTGTGCAAAGAGCATGGAGCTTTTGCCCTGATTTGTTTCACGGGTCTCAATTCCTCCAGTAAAAACACCCTCGCTGACCCCACAGATTTCACACTGATGATCGCTCTGCCGCTCACTGCGAATCACCAGGCCCTCATTGGTGAAGGAGATCATTTGGTCGCACCAATATTCGTAGTTCCGCAGCCCGTGCGGAGATGGCGCCCAGCCCGCCTCACGCAGCTGCGCCATATTTTTGATCCGGGTAAAATCAGTATGCATCGTTTCATACCAATTTCCGTCATTCAGATCAGGCAGAGCGATACTGTCCGCCTCCTCCTGAGAAGCAGACGCCGCAGAGCAGGACAATACAGCGGTTCCTGCAAGCAGCGCCGCACAAACGGACCGCAGCACCTTTTTCATCAAAAAGCCCCCCAGTTGTCTTTTTTCTTTTATATTAGCATAAGGGTTGGGCAATTTCAACATAGACTGTTTCTGCCGGCCCTTCAAAGCCGTGTTTCCTTTTGCTCCCCAGGGATAAAGCTTCTATATGACAATCTGGCTCTCAAAACGTTCTTGCCTTGCGAAATAAAGCAAACCCTGCTATAATAAATTTCTATACTTCTATATCATCCACGAGGGAAAGGTTTCTACAGGAAGGAGAGGCTGGGCCATGCCAATCAAAATTGATAATCAGCTGCCTGCCCGGCATAGCTTGGAGCTGGAGAATATTTTCGTCATGTCGGAATCGCGCGCCCTTACGCAGGATATCCGGCCGCTGCGGATTTTGATTCTCAACCTGATGCCGACCAAAATTGAAACCGAAACACAGCTGCTGCGCTTGCTGAGCAACTCTCCGCTTCAGGTGGAGGTAGAGTTGCTGCAAACGGCTACGCATAAATCGAAAAACACCTCTGCTGAGCATATGCTCAAATTTTACAAGGTCTTTGACGATGTACGCGAGGAAAAATTTGACGGCATGATTATTACCGGCGCGCCGGTGGAGCATCTCGCCTTTGAAGAGGTGGATTATTGGGAAGAGCTCTGCAAAATTATGGAATGGAGCAAAACAAACGTGTATTCCACCTTCCATATCTGCTGGGGCGCGCAGGCCGGGCTGTATTACCACTACGGCGTTCCCAAGTATCCGCTGGAAGAAAAGATGTTCGGCGTTTTTCCGCACCATGCGCTCGACCCGTATCACCCACTCATGCGTGGACTGGACGATATTTTCTATGTGCCGCACTCCCGCCACACAGAGATACGCCGCTCCGATATCGCCCTGGTGAAGGATTTGCAAATCCTCTCCTTCTCCGATCAGGCCGGCGTACATCTGCTTTCAGATATGGAGTGCAGGAATTTCTATTCCACTGGCCACTCAGAATATGACCGCGAGACGCTGGCAAACGAATATTTCCGCGATATCAAGCGCGGGCTTCCGATTAAAATGCCATATCATTATTTTCCTGACGATGATCCGCAGCGCACCCCGCCGATGGTCTGGCGCACAGCGGCCAGCATGATTTTTTCCAACTGGCTGAATTACTTTGTCTATCAGCGCACGCCATA
>USBP01000343.1 GCA_900552985.1 uncultured Oscillospiraceae bacterium | reverse complement strand
GAGGCGGGCAGCCGCATCCCATAGGGCGCCGGCAGCAGAGCGGCCACGAGCAGGATGGGGGCGCAGCGCAGCGCCGCTCTGGCGAGGCGGCTCCCCAATGTCCGAAAAAAGAGCATACTGTATAAATCGCAGGGGCGGCACAGCTCATAGGCAATATTGCCGGAGGAGATCAACTCAAAGATGTCGTTGTCCAGCGTCCACACGGCAAACAGCGCGAGGAAAGCCTGCTGCAGCCAAATGTAAGCGGCGAGCGACTGCTGATCCATCGGGAACACGCCGGCATCCGATTGATAAAAAGCGCGATACAGCAGGAGGTATAAAAACCCCCAGGCAAATTGGGTGACAATCCCTGCCAGCGCCGCCGCGCGATACTGCATCCCATTGGTAAAGCGCACACGCAATATGGAGCGGTACTTTCGTATCACAGCCACGATGATTCCCCCTCAAACGCCAAATTCGCGGTAAAGCCCAACAACCAGCTCCTCTGCACTCGGCTGGCTGACGGAGAGATCCGTCACCTCCACCCGTGTGGAGAGCCATGCAATCGCTTCTGAAACCGGGCACGAGTCCATTTCTGCCTCCCAAACGGCGCGCCCGTTGAGGAGTTCCCTGAGCGATAATCCCCTTGGCGGGTTTTGAAACGTCTCCGGGCCGGATGCCTGTGTGCGGCTGAAGCTGACGGTGATATCTCGTTTGCCGCAGCGCCGTTGGCGCAGCTCTGCCAGGGAGCCATCCAGCAGGATTTGCCCTTTACCAATGAGAAGGATTCGTTCGGTCAGTGCCTCAATATCCTGCATATCGTGCGTTGTCAGGATGACGGTTGTTCCCCGCTCTCGATTGAGCGCCTTAATAAAATCGCGCACTGCGATTTTGGATACGGCGTCCAATCCGATGGTTGGTTCATCTAAAAACAGCACCTTGGGATCATGCAGCAGGGAGGCTGCGATTTCGCACCGCATGCGCTGTCCAAGCGAAAGCTGGCGCGCCGGCGTTTTCAGAATTGTCTCCAAAGAGAGCATGGAGGCCAGCATATCCAGGTTTCGGCGGTAACGCGATGGCTCCACGCAATAGATATCGCGAATCAGCTCAAAGGAGTCTATCACGGGCACATCCCACCAGAGCTGCGAGCGCTGCCCAAACACCACGCCGATCTCGCGCACGTGTTCCTTGCGCTGCTTCCATGGAACCCGCCCGTTAATGATGCAGCTGCCGCTGTCCGGCGTAAGAATGCCGCTCATAATTTTGATGCTGCTGCTTTTTCCCGCGCCATTTGGGCCGATGTAGCCGACCATTTCGCCATCCTGGATGGTGAAGCTGATATGATCCAGAGCCTGTATAGTGTCATATTCGCGGTGAAACAGCGCTTTAGCCGCTGATTTCATGCCGCCGCCCCGCCGGGCGACGCGGAAGGTTTTGCAGATGTCATACAGTTCAATCATTTTACCGAACACTCCCTTCTCATTTAGCAATGGCAACACAAAAAGCGCGTATCCGTATGGGATACACGTTGCGTAGCTTCCCGAAACCGGGCTTTGAAGCGGGAAGGCGGTGAAATGTGGAACATTACTTTACTGCAAAATTTTTTAAAAGTCAATAAAATATACCCACTTTTTTATTTTTGGCGATTTATACAAGTACAAACCCTGCCTCTTGGTAATTTTGCCGGTGTAAAACGTCTCGCGGCCTTGCTTGAACCACATCCGCAAAGCTTGTATAATAGCTTCAGGGCGCAATGCATTTCTACCTTACTGAGAGCACACTGACAATATAAACAATAAAGGAGGCAGTGAGCATATGGGGCTGTTTTCACGCAGGCGGGCGCAAGAGGAACCGGAAAGCCCGGAGCCGGTTGTCAGCGCGATTATTGTGGCGGCGGGCCGTTCAACCCGCATGGGCGGGGAGAGGAGTAAGCAGTTTATTTTCCTTGACGGCGTGCCTGTCATTGTGCGTACATTGAAGTCCTTTGAGCTGGCAAACAGCATCCGCGAGGTGGTGATTGCCGCGCGGCAGGAGGATATACCGCAGATGTACGCGCTGATTCGGGATTATGAGATCACAAAGGTCAGGCAGATCGTAACCGGGGGAGAAACGCGGCAGGAGAGCGTTTTTCGTGCGATTGCGCAGGTGGACACGGCGGCGGATTTTCTCGCGATTCACGATGGGGCGCGGCCTTTGATCCGCCCTCAGGACATTGACCTTGCGGTTCAGGCTGCTGTCAGGCATGGTGCGGCCGCACTGGGCGTTCCCGTCAAGGACACTGTCAAACGGATTGATGCAGATGGTAAGATTTTAGAGACGCCAGAGCGCAGAACGCTCTGGGCGGTTCAAACGCC
>USBP01000342.1 GCA_900552985.1 uncultured Oscillospiraceae bacterium | reverse complement strand
CAACCCGCTTCGTTTGTGAAGTGAAAACCTTGCACAAATGAAAAACAACCGCATACAGCGCGAAAAAGAACCGCTTCATGAATATCGCTCCGTTCCATCCTCAATGAAAACCATACTGCCGCCACTGCCATGCGGCATCCGAATTTTGTCAGGCCGTGTTCTGCCGGCGGAAATAGAGGATCAGGGCACGCACCAGCGTGCCGAACGCCGCTTGTTTGATCCCCTCCGGCATGGGGAAGCGGTAAAGGAAACGAAGCAGGCGCGTATCGAGCGCGTCGCACGTTCGCAGGCGGGCATGCAGGCGGGCGCGCGAACGTTTTCTGGCCGCAGATAGGAAGCCGCGATCCGGAAGAATATGCAGGTTTTCGCACCTTGCCCATTGATCCGGGATCAGGCCAGCATCCGCCGTCGATTGCCGCACGAACACTTCAAAGCAGGGCATGGACTGCAAAAAAATGGAATCAAACAACGCCTCCATCTGCTCCTGTGAGCCCCGGGCCGTGATAAAAAACGAAACGCGCGGATTCTCAGCCATCACCGCTTTATCGGTAATGAGGCTGCTCACCTCGATATCGCTGTTAAACGCGCACAGTTCCTGGAATCGCCGCTCGCCCATCCGCTCCCGCAGCCCCTGCAGCGACTGGGCGATATAGGCGATACAATCCTCCTCCGCCTTCCAAAACAGCCGGTAAAACTGCGCGATCAGGACATAAGCCGTTTTATAGAGAATTTCCTCGAGATAGGCTTCCCGATCTACGCCGGGGCGCGGCTGCCGCAGCAGCTGAGCAGCGGCCTCATAAATCATTTCATTCGCGGCCATGTAATCCTTCAGCAGCGGCAGGCTGATCGTCTGGCTGACCGAAAAGCCTTCCGAGGCAACCCGCCTGCGGTAGCGCAGCCATACATCCGCACAGCCGCAGATACGCGTGCAGCAATAGGCATAGCGCATATTAAACGCGCCGTCCTCCGAATAGCGCAGAGGCGGGAACCGGACGCCGCTCTCCTTCAAATGCCGCGTTTGATACAGCTTATTGCCCACTAAATAATTCCAAAGCAGGTCATAATCACAGGCGTCGATCGTTTCCCTCTCTGAAAGGAGGCCGGCGTGCTCCTGCCAGCTCGTACCCGTCCTGCTGAAATTTTGTATTTTGCAGATCACCAGCTGCGCATCATGGCGCCGCGCCGTGTCATAGAGCCGTTCAAGCGTATCCGGCTCGATCAGATCGTCGGCATCCAGAAAATAAAGATACTCCCCAGCCGCCTCCTGAATGCCGCGGTTGCGCGCGGCTGAGACGCCGGCGTTTTCCTGACGGATCGCTCGGAAGAACGGATAGCTCTCACAGTATTCCCGCAGTATCTCCGGCGTTTCATCTACAGAGCCGTCGTCAATCACAAGCACCTCCAGCTCACACAGCGTCTGCGCGACCAGGCAGTCCAGCGTTTCCCGCAGGTATTGCTGCGCATTATAGGCCGGGATAACGACAGAAACTTTCGGCTGCAAGCACATCTCTCCCTTCCTGGATGAAAGCGCAGGTAGGGCGCGCTGCCAAATAGACGCATCCGCATGTGTCCGCAGCGCACCCCGCCCGTTATTTATCCCATTTTAAAACAGTTTTCCCAAAATTTCGATTAAAATCAAGATCAAACGCCCGATGGATATCCGTGATTTCCCGTACATCCACCTGCGCGCCCACAAGGTTTTCAAAATAATGGCCAAGCTCCTCATAGCGGTCGAGCAGTTCCACGGTCTGTAAAAAATCCTTTCGCCCGCTGCGGCTGCTGCCAAACATGCGCAGGCCTTTTTCCAGCATCATGCGGGTATTGATCTCCACAAAGTTTTCAGAGACGCCCATGATGGCGATCGTGCCCTCGGGATTGATGTGGTCAATGATCTGATTGATCGCGCTGCGCGAGCCTGCGCCGCCCACGCACTCAAAGGCATGATCTACGCACACATCCTCATCCAGATGATCCACCAGAAAGGTCTCCTGCGCAAAGGTGAAGTAAGCGAGCTTTTCCTCCACTGTGCCAAAAATATAGAGCTGTGTCTCCGGATAGAGGTAATGCAGCAGCAGGGCAGTGAAAAAGCCCAGGTTTCCATCCCCCCAAACGCCGACCCGGCTGCGCCGCCCGTGGGCGATGGCATCGAACCGGGAAATCGTGTGGCGGCTGACGCTAATTAACTCCGTGAAGGAGGAAACCTGCAGCGGTACATTTTTGGAGGCCGGGATCAAACGATCCGGCCGCATCAGCACATAATCCTGCAAAAAGCCGTCGTATCCGCTGGAACGGAAGTGGCTGGAACGCAGATAATTCTCCGCCACAAAATCATCCGTC
>USBP01000341.1 GCA_900552985.1 uncultured Oscillospiraceae bacterium | reverse complement strand
CCCTGTTGATTTATATCGAAGGGGATGGGCGGGCCTGTCCTTTTTGCTCGTGCCGCAGCCTTTACCATATGACAGGCCATGTGGATTCGTACAGCGCAGGCGGGGCGGCATTCCCTCCTTGTGGAAAGTTGTTGTGAATTTATACAAAGTTTTGCTTTTGTAAAAACCAACAAGAAAGCGGTGAGATTGTTGTCAATTCTCAATAAAAAAAAGGGAATATATGGGTTTGAACGGAATTTTTTTAAAAATACCATAACTTTTCTTGCAGAAAAACTTGCAATGGCATGGCCGATTGTGTAAAATGTATAAGGAATCCATGGGCATAATGTATAAAAATTTTTCGCAGACAGATTAACGAACATGGGGGGCTATTTTATGTCAAACAGACTGTTTCAGAGTGTGATCCACCAGATGAAGGACGCGATAGACCGCATGGTCGGCGTGGTGGATGAAACCGGCACTATTATTTCCTGCAGTGAGCTGGGCCGGATCGGCGAGGTGCAGGAAGCCTCCCTTTCCGATATCTTTACCAGCGGGGAGGTTACGGTGGTTGATTCCTGCACCTATCGTGCCTTTGGCACGCATATGCACCCGGAGTATGCGGTGTTTGTAGAGGGGACGGATGAGATTGCCTGCCGCTATGTAGATATTATTGCCGTTGCCTTGAGCAGCATCAAGCAATATTATGATGAAAAGTATGATCGCGGCAACTTTATCAAAAACGTGATCCTGGATAACATTCTGCCGGGGGATATTTACCTCAAAGCGAGGGAACTGCGCTTTAATAACGATGCGACCCGCGTTGTGCTGCTCATTCGGATTCTGGAGCATAACGACGTTTCCATCTATGATGTGATCCAGAACCTTTTCCCGGACAAAACCAAGGATTTCGTTATCAACATCAACGAGACCGATATTGCCCTTGTCAAGGAAGTGCGCGCAAATATTGAGCCCAAGGATCTTGAAAAGCTTGCGCGCTCCATTGCCGACTCTCTGGGCACGGAGTTTTACACGCATGCCCTCGTCGGTATTGGCACGACCGTCAGCGGTATCAAGGAACTGGCGCGTTCCTTCAAGGAGGCGCAGGTGGCCCTTGAGGTTGGCAAGGTGTTCGATACGGAGAAGACCATCGTCAGCTACGACAATCTGGGCATTGCCCGCCTGATCTATCAGCTGCCGACGACGCTGTGCGATATGTTCCTGCGTGAGGTGTTCAAGCGCGGTTCCATTGAGAACCTGGATCAGGAGACGCTGTTTACCATCCAGCGCTTCTTTGAGAATAACCTCAATGTTTCTGAAACCTCCCGCAAGCTGTTTGTGCATCGCAATACGCTGGTATACCGCTTGGAGAAGATCAAAAAACTCACAGGCCTCGACCTGCGCGAGTTTGATGATGCGATCGTCTTTAAAGTGGCCCTGATGGTTAAAAAGTATCTGGATTCCAACCCGGTAAAGTATTGATTCCGGTAGGCGTCAACCCCCGGCGGCGCTGCCGGGGGTTGGTTGTTTCCGTGTAAGCCCTGCTTTTGCCGGCCAGCCGGATAGAGGCGGCCGGTTCCTGTGGAGGGGAACGGGCACAGCGCGTGGGGCGCTGTGCGTAAAAGAGGGGCCTCGCCTTGCTGTGGGGCAGGGTACAGGGCCTCGTTTCAGGGCTTCCGTGCGAAGAAAGGGATGTGTGCAGTGATTGAGTTCCACAATGTTTCCAAAACGTACGAAAACGGCACCATGGCGCTCAAAGACGTAAGCCTGCATATTCAAAAGGGCGAGTTTGTATTCATTGTCGGCGCGTCCGGCGCGGGCAAAAGCACGTTTCTCAAGCTGATTATGCATGAGGAGACGCCAACAAGCGGCACGATTCGCGTCGGCAAGTTTGAACTGACGGAAATGAAGAAGAAGGAAGTTCCGTTGCTGCGCCGCACCATGGGTGTGGTATTTCAGGATTTCCGCCTGATTCCGAAGATGACGGTATATGATAATGTGGCCTTTGCCATGCGCGTTGTCGGCGCGCGCCCGGCGGAGATCCGGCAGCGCGTACCGTTTGTTCTGCGGCTGGTAGGGCTGATGGGGAAGGCGTCCTGCTACCCTGAGGAGCTTTCCGGAGGGGAGCAGCAGCGCGTCGCTCTTGCACGCGCGCTGACAAACAATGCAAATCTCATCATTGCGGACGAGCCCACGGGGAATATTGACCCGACCATGTCCTACGAGGTGGTCAAGCTTCTGACCCGCCTCAATGAGATGGGCACCACGATCGTCATGGTTACGCATGAGCATGAGCTGGTGCGCGCGTTTGACCGCCGTGTGATTACGCTGGGCAATGGCTGTATCGTCGGCGATACGGCGG
>USBP01000340.1 GCA_900552985.1 uncultured Oscillospiraceae bacterium | reverse complement strand
ACGGCCTTGCCTATGTGCTCTATGACAATGTATGGGGCACCAATTTCCCACTCTGGTATGAGGAGAACGCGCGCTTCTGCTTTGCAATCACGGCAGACGGTCCGCAGGGGAAGGAGAGAGAAGCATGAAATGGTTTCGCAAGGCGATGTGCCTCATTCTGCCGGCGTGCATGCTAGCGTCGCTTTCCGCCTGCTCCCGCTCGCCGAAGATGGGAGAGCCGCTCGCAGCGCCGGTCAACCTGAGTGTGCCGGAGCAGCGCGAGCGGGCGGAAAAGCAGGGGGACATTTTTGTTTCGCCCATCGGAGACGATGCGAATCCCGGTACGGCTGTGCTGCCGGTGCGCACGCCGCAGCGCGCCATCGAGCTGGCACGCAGCCTGGAAAAAAAGGAGAAGGTAATTGCACTTGCACGGGGGGAATACGCCATCTCCCCCATGACGCTGACGCGGGCGGACAGCGGCCTGACCTTTTATGCGCAGGGTCCGGTGACCCTGAACGGGGGCCTTGCGCTTGACCCGGCGGATTTTCAGCCATATGAGGGGAAAATCCGGGTGCTGGATCTTGCGCAATATGGCGTCACGGCGGAGCAGATCGGGCCGGTGCGCGCCTTTGGCCAATACCACACGGCGGAAAAATATGATGCGGCGGGCAGCCTGTATTGCGAGCTGTTTTGCGGCGATCAGCGCATGACGCTCGCCCGCTACCCGAACAGTGGAGTCTACCTTTATACCGGCAAAATTGTGGATAACGGCGACTCCCGGGAGGTGTATACCAGTGAGGGCACCCAGACCAATGCGGAATGGGAGACGATGAAGTCCCCGCGCGGCGGCACCTTTGAGGCGGAGCCCGAGGTGATTGACCGCGTCCGCTCTTGGGCAAACAGCCCGGATATCTGGATGTTTGGCTACTTTCAGTATGACTGGGCGGATTCCACCACGCCGCTGAAATCCGTCGAGGCTGGGACGATCACGACGGAGTATGCTAGCGTATATGGCTTTAGGGAGGGAGCACCCTATTATTTCTTTAATGTATTTGAGGAACTGGATCAGGCGGGCGAGTGGTACATCGACCGCGACGGCCTGAAGCTTTACTGGATCCCGCCAGAAGGTTATGAGCAGCAGAAAATCGAGCTCTCTTTGGCTACAGAGGATTTGGTGACCCTGGACGGCGCCCGGGACATCACCTTTGACGGCATCACCTTCACCGGTACGCGCGCCAGTGCAATCAAGGGCAGTGGGGAGAGTATCACGGTGCGTGGCTGTACCATCCGCAATGTGGGGGAGAATGCCGTTGAGCTGACAGGCATCCGCATCCGTGTGGAGGATAACGAGATCGCCGCTACCGGAAAGGGCGGAGTAATTCTCAGTGGAGGGGACCGTCAGACGCTGCGCTCCTCAGAAAATATGGCAACAAACAACCTTATTCACGATTGGTCGCAGGTTTACCGCACTTATCAAGCCGCCGTTCGTCTCAATGGCGTGGGCGGGACTTGCAGCCATAATGAAATTTATAACTCCCCACATGAGGCAATCACCTACACGGGTAATAACCATGTGATTGAATACAATGTGATCCATGACGTAGTGCTGGAATCTTCAGACGCGGGAGCGATCTATGCGGGCCGCAGCTGGAGCAGCTATGGGAATGTCATCCGGTATAACTGCATTTATAACATCGGCTCCGGCGAATTCACTCCCAGTGGCATCTATTTTGACGATGCGCTCTCCGGCCAGGAGGCGTATGGAAATTTGCTGCTGAATATCGCGGGCAATGGCTTCCTGCTCGGCGGAGGGCGTGATCTGAAGGTAGAGAATAATCTGATTATCAACGCTGCCACGCCGGTTTTCTATGACGACCGGGCAATCGCGGGCATTGTGGATGGCGGCTGGTTTGCCCACGCCAGGACGCCGGACGCAACGCTTTGGCAGAGCCTGAAAGAGGTGGATATCCACTCGCCGGCCTGGCAGAGCGCCTACCCTGCACTCGCGGCGCTGTCGGATGACTTTGACCATATGGATGCCCCTGCCTTTGCCGCCAACCCGGCCGGAAGCACGGTGAAAAACAATATTGCGGTCAATCAGAAAAGAAGCGCAAACAACATCGCCAAGCGCGTGCAGCAATACAGTGAAATCACAGAGCCTGCGGCCTACCGCATGAAAGAGGAGCCGTTCTGTGCGGAAGGCGTTTACACTCTGGTTCAGCCGCCGGAGGGCTTTGAGCAGCTCCCGTTTGAGCAGATGGGCCGTGTGTTTACCTGCCGCAAATAACAAAGTCCCCCCAAAATGGGCGCGTTGTAAAACGCAGCCTTCCGAATGTTTGTTATAACCACTATAATCTTGCTTGAGGCGCGGCCAT
>USBP01000339.1 GCA_900552985.1 uncultured Oscillospiraceae bacterium | reverse complement strand
CTGAAAACATCCTCTCTCTGGAAAGGGCCCTGCTGAGCTGGTGAAAGAGCGCCTTGATGGTTGGCCCGCTGCTCGATAGTCTGGGCAGGATGAGAGGAAATATACGGCGGAGCCATGTGGTGGAATGGTTGGGGAAGATTTTCTGCACAGCGCGAGCAGCCTGATTTGCCGCTAAAGTGGCGTGCGATACCTTGAAAAGCGCAGAGCAGATGGTTATAATAGATGGCAGACGCCGGATGGAAAGGCGAGGGGGCTGGAAAGCCGCCCCACCCACAAAAGGGGAGCCGGTTTGATGGCTTCTCTGCTTGTAGTTCCAAACGCCGGTTTGCGCACGGCTTTGCATGCACCTCAATTTTCGGGAGGAATCGTCAATGGATAACACAGAGAAAAAGAAGTTCTACATTACCACGCCGATCTACTATCCGTCGGATAACCTGCACATCGGCCATGCCTACTGCTCCGTCATGGCGGATACGATGGCGCGGTACAAGCGGATTCAGGGGTACGACGTGATGTTCCTCACCGGCACGGATGAGCACGGCCAGAAGATTGAGGAGAAGGCCAAGGCTGCCGGCATCACGCCGAAGCAGTATGTCGACCATGTAGTGGCCGGCATCAAAGAGCTGTGGAAGCTGATGGATATCTCCTATGATAAATTTATCCGCACGACGGATGATTATCATGAAAAGGCTGTCCAGAAAATTTTTAAGCAGCTCTACGATCAGGGCGATATCTATAAAGGAGCCTATGAAGGCTGGTACTGCACGCCCTGCGAATCCTTCTGGACGGAAACGCAGCTTGTGGACGGTAAGTGCCCGGATTGCGGGCGTGAGGTCAAACGCACGTCGGAGGAGGCGTATTTTTTCCGTCTCTCCAAATATCAGGATCGCTTGATCCGGCTGTTTGAGGAGCATCCGGAGTTTTTGGAGCCTGCCTCCCGCCGCAACGAGATGCTCAACAATTTTATTAAACCCGGCTTGGAGGATCTGTGCGTTTCCCGAACCTCCTTCACCTGGGGCGTGCCGGTCACGTTTGACCCGAAACACATCGTCTATGTGTGGGTGGATGCGCTTTCCAACTATATCACTGCTCTGGGCTACGGCTCAGAGGATGACAGCCTTTATCAGAAATACTGGCCGGCAGATATCCACCTGGTCGGCAAAGAGATTGTGCGGTTCCATACAATTATCTGGCCTGCGATGCTCATGGCGCTGAATTTGCCGCTGCCCAAAAAAGTGCTTGGCCACGGCTGGCTGATTCTGGAGGGCGGCAAGATGAGCAAATCGAAGGGCAACGTCGTCGATCCGGTGGTGCTCTGTGAGCGCTATGGGGTGGATGCCATCCGCTATTTCCTCCTGCGGGATATCCCGTTCGGCTCGGATGGCACGTTTTCCAATGAAGCGCTCATCACGCGTATCAATTCCGATCTGGCCAACGATCTCGGCAACCTCGTTTCCCGCACGGTGGCAATGGTTCACAAATATTTTGGCGGCACGATCTCTGCACAGCGCACGGCTGGAGAGTTTGACGATGACCTGATTGCACTGGCGACCGCCACAAGGGCCAAGGTGGAGGCCTACGCGGATGAGATGCAGTTCTCCTCCGCCCTGGCTGAGCTTTGGACGCTGATTTCCCGGACGAATAAATATATTGACGAAACGGCTCCCTGGATGCTTGCGAAGGATGAGGCGAACCGCGCCCGCCTGGCGGCGGTGATGTATAACCTGTGCGAGTCGATCCGCATCATCTCTATCCTCGTCTCTCCCTTCCTGCCGCATACCGCGCCCAAGATTCAGGCACAGCTTGGCGCGCCGGCAGATGTGCTCGCCTGGGAGCAATCGGGCGAGTGGGGCCTGCTGCCGGAGGGCTTTTCCGTGCAGAGGGGCGAGATTATCTTCCCACGCATTGATATCGCCAAGGAGCTTGCCGAGCTGGAGGCACAGCAGAAGGCGGCCCGCGAGGCGAAGGAACAAGCCCAGCAGAAGGCGGAGGGCATTGCGCAGATCTCAATCGATGATTTCGCGAAGGTTGAGCTGCGCGTAGCGGAAATCAAGGATTGCGAGCCCGTCAAGCGCGCAAAGAAGCTGTTAAAGCTCACGCTGGATGACGGCAGCGGCACGCCGCGCACGGTAGCGTCCGGCATTGCGCAGTGGTACAAGCCGGAGGATCTGATTGGGCATAAGGTGGTGCTGGTGGCGAACCTGAAGCCTGCGGTGCTCTGCGGCGTGGAGAGCCAGGGCATGATTCTTGCGGCGGATTGCGCAAAGGATGATGTGAAGGTGCTCTTTGTGGATCACATGCCGGCGGGGGCCAAAATTCGCTAGCATCAGTGTACAAGGGTACCCATCGGTTTTCAGCGCTGTGGCCA
>USBP01000338.1 GCA_900552985.1 uncultured Oscillospiraceae bacterium | reverse complement strand
TGCCGTGAGGCAGCCCACCGCGAGGCAGGTATAAACGGTTCTTTTTTGCAAATATAGCGCCTCCTCATGCTTTCTGATAAACGGTTTCGCCATCTTTGATCGTGGCGAGCACCTCGATGCTCCCAATCTCATCTGCAAGGGTTTTCAACGGGTTGGCGCTCAAAATCACAAGATCTGCCCGCTTGCCAGGCCGGAGCGAGCCCTTTTCCTGCTCTTCAAAATATTGATAAGCGGCGTTGATCGTCACGCCGCGCAGCGCCTCCAGTGGAGAAATGCATTCCTCCCTGCCGAGCACGGCGCCGCCCTGCGTCTCACGGGTGACCGCGCACTGCACCGTGCGCAGCATATCCGGCGGCAGAACGGGCGTATCCTGATGAAACGTATAGGGCAGGTCAAACGCAAGGGCCGAGCGGGCCGGGCTGATCGTGTCGGCCCGGCTGCCCAGATTTTTGCGGTGCGTTTCCCCCCAGTAAAAGATATGCGCGATAAAAAAGGAGGGTATCATCCGCAGCTTTTTCATGCGGGCGAGCTGATCCCGGCGCACCGTCTGCGCATGAATCATCACCGGGCGCAGATCTGCCGCGTCGGGATACGCTGCCAGCGCCCGTTCATAGCAGTCCAGCAGCTGCCCGGCAGCTGCGTCGCCGTTGCAGTGCGCCAGAAGCTGCGCGTGCTCCCGCAGGGCGGTCTCAATCATCTGCACGACCTGTGTATCGGAATAGACCGGATACCCCCGGTAGCCGTCCGCAGCGTTTTCATAGGGCTCGCTCATCCAGGCTGTGCGTCCCTGTGGGGAGCCGTCCAGGATGATTTTGTAGCCGCCGAGGCGGAAATGATTGCGGTAGCCGCCGCAATATTCCGGGTGTTGCCGCAATAGCTCCGGGCTCTTTTTGAGGTCTGCAAAGCCTACGGTATCCACGTGCAGAGAAGCGCCGCAGAGAAGCGCAAAGCCGGGCTCCTGCAGCAGGCCGTCCTGCACTGTGGCGACGCCATGCTTTAAATATTCCTGCTCCGCCTGCCGCAGCAGTGCCCGTTGCTGTGCCATATCCGGCGCGGGGACGAGAGAGGAGACAGCCAGAAACGCTTTTTCCTCCAGATAACCGCTGGGCTCGCGGGAGCCCTCTACGCGCCCGATATGGCCGCCCTCCGGATCCGGCGTATCGGCGCGGATTTCTGCCAGTTCGAGCGCGCGTTGGTTGACAGCGCCCATGTGACCGGATTGATGCGTGACCATGATTGGAAACTCGGTACTGATGGAGTTGAGCAGCGCCTTATCCGGATGCGCGTGTTCGGCAAGCTGGTTGTGATCATAGCCAAAGCCAATCAGCCACGCGCCCTTTTTCAGAGCGTGCGTGTTTAAAAAATCCAGAAGAAGCTGCCGGAGCCCGGCAAGGCTTTTCGCGCCGGATAAATCCGCAAAGGCCAGCGTGCTGGCCAGCGCTGTGATATGGCTGTGGCTGTCAATAAAGGCGGGCATCAGCGTCTTTCCCCGCAGGTCAACGCGTGTGACCTCCGGCCCGCAGGCCTTCTCCAATTGCTGCCTGGCGCCAACGGCGCGGATGCAGCCCCCCTCCACCAAAACAGCCTGTGCGTATAGCTGCGGTTCCATGGTCAGGATATCGCCGTTTTCAAACAAAATACCCGGCATTGCCTCGCCCCCTGTATCATTGAGGTTAGTATGCCCAACTTCTTATACATTTTCCGCTTCTTCTGCTGCATGCCGGACATAGATCAGATGCGGCATCTCCTTGCCGCGATAGCGCTTGATGATTTCGCCCTCCACATGCATCCCGAGCCGCTCCGCTACGCGGCGGGAGGGCCGGTTTTCCGGCCGGATTTCCGCAATCACCTCCGGCGCGCCACGGCCCCGAAACGCCTGTTCCATTATCTCGCGTGCACCCTCGGTGGCAAGCCCCAGCCCCCAGCAATCCCGACGGAGCAGATAGCCAAGGCCTAATCGCTTTGTGCCGTTTACCTCCTCCATCAGCAGGCCGAGCATCCCGGCAAGCTCCCCAGTATCCCGCCGGAGAGCGGCCAGGTAGCCGCAGCGTTCTTTCTGGTAGCGGGCGCGGTTCGTTTGAATCCAAGCCTCAATCTCTGCGTCGGAAAACGCGTGCTCCCAGGCGTACATAACCTCGATATCCTGCAAAATTGGGCGCAGTGCGTCTACATCCGCCGGCGTAAGCTCCCGCAGCGTCAGGCGGCGGGTTTGCAAAATAATATGCATTTTTATCCTCCTCTGCTGCGGCGCAGTCAATCTGTGCTGCTTTGCCCCAGAAGGATGGAAAGCATCCCTTCCGGATCCTCCAGAAAACGGCGGGTCAATCTATAGTGCTCCGTTTGCCGGTAAGGCGTTTTTTGCATGCCCGCCGGCGT
>USBP01000337.1 GCA_900552985.1 uncultured Oscillospiraceae bacterium | reverse complement strand
AGCACTTTTTCTGCACCCGGCAGCCTATGCGGTTCACAGCCTGTCCAGCGTTGAAAGGAGGTAAAGGTCGGGCTGGCACCCCTCCGCTCGCCGAACACCACAAGCGAGGCGAACGAGCACGGCCTCAGCAAGAAGGAAACAGCAGCCTCGCCCACCGTCTGCCCATTTGCATACATGGAGGGTGCGCTCCACAGAGCCTGCTTTCCCGGTGGGAGGGCAGATTCCACCAGCCCGGCCAGTGTCCGATCCAGAAGTTCCTTGCTTTTAACTGTATGATCCCTGAGATATCCTGCCGCATCCTTCACCAGTGACAACAATGTATCAAACGGTATCTGTAAAAAATCGAGGGCCGCCGCAATGCCCCGCGTATAAATCCAAGGCTCCTCTCCGGGCCGGGTGATCAGCGGCGTCAGAAACGCATCGCTCTCTCCGGTAGGAAAAACAACCGGTGCACCTCTGAAGCTCCACGCCTGCAACAGCGTTTTATCGCAATATAAGGCGTGTCGAAGCTCCTGTAGTGTGCAGCCCTCTAGCCGGTTCATCAAAGCGGTCTCCCACACGCCTGGTGGGGAATTCTGCAGGCCGCAGGCGCCGGCAGCCTCCGCAGTGTGCGTCCTCGGAAGCTTTTGTGCCAGATGGTGCGCGCATAGACGGTATCCACGAATGTTCGAAATCGCTATCTGCATTGTATTCCCCCTCGCACAGCTGGGCTGCAACCGGCAGAAAGTCTTAACCATGATCCGCACAGCTGCGCCATCCTCGAAAATTTTTAAAAAGGCGAAGGGCACCCCCTCCGCCTATCTGGCCCTATGATTCCTTCTTCATCGCGGCAAACGGATAATCCATAAACCGCTCCGGCATGACAAACTGCACAAAACTCGCAGGCGTTTCCTCCCCCTCGAAATAAAGCCAGCGGGTCATTTCCAGTACCCGTTGCTCCGGCAGGATGCGCAGCTCCGACTGCTCCTGCTCCTTCGGCTGCCGGCGGACAATAGAATAATCGATCTTGCTGACGATCAGATCCGTCTGCGCCAGGATGGCATGCGCGATGGATTGCTCTCCCCGCGCGCTTTGGGAAATGCGGGCATACAATGCGGGCGTGAAATAATTATCCTCCACCGCGACCGGTATCTTCTCCCCAAAGCGAAGGCGCTTGAGGCGATGCACCTCCCTGCCCAGCTCCCAATGCTCTGCCAAAAGGCCGCCCTGTACGGGCACTGTCTCATCCGCCACCACACGGTTGATACAGCGGATCCCCAGCTTATCCAGTGCGTAAGAGAGAGAGAGCAGCGGCTCAAAGCCCATCTCCTGCTCCGGCTCCTTCACAAAGGTGCCTACGCCGTGCCGTTTTTCCACAAGCCCCTCATGCTCGAGCTCACTGAGGGCTGCCCGAACGGTGGCACGCCCCACCTGCATCTTCTCCATCAGCTCCCGCTCCGTCGGCAGGCGGTCTCCGGCCTGATATTCCTTTGCACGAATCCGGTTGACTATATATTCCTTTACCTGAATATATAAAGGTGTATAGCTGGTTTTGTCGAGCATGCGCATCCCTACCTTCCCGTTTTCGATCTCTCACGCCACATGAAAGCATAGAAAGGCTTTGCCCAGTAAGCCTCTTCTTTATATCGATCGAACTGTGACGCAGGATTAAATAAAAAAATCCTCATAATTTATTGACAAAAGTATAATAAATTGATACAATCCTGTCAAGAGGTTCGGACAACCGGATCATTTTATTTCGTAGCACTATTCGTAGTACTAAAATTCGGTTATAGAAGCATTTAAAAATATTAATTTACGAAAGGGAGGGTGATCCCCTATGACAACCGCGCAACGCCTGGAGCATACGCTGCGCAAAAAGGGCTATGCGGATATCTCCTGCACGGAATGGCGAAACTCTATCCGCCTGGAAGGGGAGCTGGATGACTGGAAAGCCATTGTCAAGGCCGGGAAGATCGCCGCAAAAGCGGGCTACAAAGGCGTCATCAACGATATTGCGCTCAAGGGCTTTACACCGCCACCTACGCGTGCGCCCAAGCGGCGGGATAACGCTCTGGAGGGCCGCCGGCCGGATGTGCTCATCATCGGGGGCGGTGTGATCGGCTGCGCCATCGCCCGTGAGCTCTCCAAATACGCGCTGGATATTCTGCTGCTGGATAAGGAAAGCGACGTCGCCATGCACGCCTCCTCCCGCAACGACGGAATGATTCACCCCGGCATCGCCTCTCACGCAGATTCTCTGCGCGGCAAGATGAACGTCAAGGGCAACGCGATGTATACGCAGCTCTGCGAGGAGCTCGGCGTCCCCTTCAAGCGCTACGGCAACCTGATCCTCTATGCCGACCATGTGTTTGGGATCGCGGCGGAGCCCTATCTCGGCGAACGGGCGAG
>USBP01000336.1 GCA_900552985.1 uncultured Oscillospiraceae bacterium | reverse complement strand
GCGATTCGGCCGCCACAATGGTATCCATGCTGGCGCTGATCCTCTCCAGGTTCACAGCTGTGCCGCTGGATGGCTATATGGGCGTGATCGTAGCTCTGTTTATCTTCTACACCGGCATCCAGATCATGCGGGATACCGTTGGCCAGCTGCTCGGCCAGGCGCCGGATCCAAAGCTCGTCAAGGCGCTGGAGCTGGAAATCCTCTCCCATGACGGCGTAGTGGGCGTGCACGACCTGATCGTACATGATTATGGGCCTAACCGCGTGTTTGCCTCCGCGCATGCGGAGGTTCCCGCAGATGAAGATATGATGAAAAGCCATGATACCATCGATCTGATCGAGCGCAGCGTCAAGCGCAAGTTTCATCTGGATCTGGTCATCCACATGGATCCGATCGTGGTGGATAACGAGCAGGTCAATCTCCTGCGTTTGCAGACAGCGAAGGTCGCCAAGAGCATAGATCCCCGTTTTACCATCCACGATTTCCGCATGGTAGAGGGGCCTACCCACACCAACCTGATTTTCGATTTGGTCATTCCACACGGCTGCCGCCTGAAAAAAAGCGAAATTTATGCGCAGATGAACGAGCGGCTGCACCAACTCAGCCCGCAGTATGAAACCGTTATCACAATTGAGCACAGCTTCGTCAACGAAACAGGGCTGGAAAGCTGAAGCCTTACATACGCCGTCCGACATTGCATCTCCCGCAGTCACAGGCCTCCTGCGAGCGCCCCGGCTGCGGGCTTTTTATGCTTTTATTCGCTCCCTCCGGGCAGGCCGTTTCCATGAGCCGCGTTGTAAACCGCTATAGGCACGCATATCTTTAAACTGGATCCCGTGCCGACAACGCTGCAATAATCCGGAATAATCCGCAGCTTTTGACGCACTTATAAAAGGAGAAAGGAAGGATGCCTGGATGAAACCCAACCGATTTTTATGCGCGCTGATGGGAACAGTTCTTCTGCTATCGCTCGTCTCGCCCGCCCACGCTGCCGAAGCTGAGATTGAAATTCCGCAGCGCGTCGTCTCGGAGGAGGAGCTGCTTGCAGCGGCACAGCCGCAGAATGCACAGGCGAAGGAGCCCCAGATGGTTCAGGATGAAAAACTGCCTGTTTCCATCAATGCAAAGGCGGCGGTATTGATGGAGGCTTCGACCAAAAAGGTGCTTATGGCCTACCATGAGCATGAAAAGCTTCCGCCGGCAAGCGTGACCAAGATTATGACGCTGCTGCTGGTGATGGAGGCGCTGGATGCAGGAAAAATCGCACTGACCGATCAGGTGACAGCCAGCGCTGCTGCGGCTGGTAAGGGCGGGTCGCAAATCTGGCTCAAGGAAGGGGAAACAATGACGGTCGACGAGCTGCTGAAGGCGACCGCCGTCGGCCAATGACGCATGCGTAGCATTGGCGGAGCTGATTGCCGGCAGCGAAGAGGTATTTGTCACAATGTGCAACGAACGGGCCGTACAGCTCGGCATGAAGGATACCCATTTTGAAAACTGCACGGGATTGGACGACTCCGCCCAAAACCACGTGACCTCAGCCTATGACATCGCCTTGATGAGCGCCGAACTGCTCAAGCACGAGCGCATTCAGAATTACACAACGATCTGGATGGATACCCTGCGCGGCGGCAAAACAGAGCTCGTCAACACCAATAAGCTGGTGCGCTTCTATAACGGCACCACCGGCCTGAAGACCGGCACAACCAGCAAGGCGGGGCATTGCCTTTCTGCCACAGCGCAGCGGGATGGAACCCACCTGATCGCCGTTGTGCTCGGCAGCGACACAGGGGCGCTGCGCTTTGAAGCGGCGAAGGCCATGCTTAACTGGGGCTTTGCCAATTGGGAGATCGTCACCCCCAAGGTGGACGCCTCCAGTATTGCGGATGTCATGGTTCTGCACGGGCTGCAAAACAGCATCAAGCCCGTCGTGCCGGCGGCGCAGCCCGTTCTCATCCCCAAGGGGAAGCAATCTGAGATCACGCAGCAGATCGAGCTTGCCGCCAACGTGGAGGCGCCGGTGGAGAAAGGGCAGGTGCTCGGCACCGTCACGCTCAAGCTTGGAGAGGAGGAGCTCGGCCGGCTAAACCTGACTGCCGCCGGGGCCGTGGGCAGGCTGACCTTTGGGCAGGCCTTTTTGCGGCTGCTGCGGGCAATGGCGGAATAAAGAAGCGGCGCGACACCCGCCGGCGCCGCAGAGAACCGTTTTTCACGCGGCCCGGTCCTATGGCAAGGCTGTGAATTTATTTTGAAAAATCACGGATAGGCTTGCAATCATAAAGTCAATCATGTAGAATAATACTAAAAGAAAAAGGGAAACGCACCACAAGATGTGGTAGCCAAAGTAAGGGGCAATTACACAATGAGTATTCGTTTGAACGACCGCTATGCACGCGGCTTCGCACAGCCGGAGGAACTGGCTG
>USBP01000335.1 GCA_900552985.1 uncultured Oscillospiraceae bacterium | reverse complement strand
GCATGGAGGCGACAACGCCGCAGGCATATAGATCCGCCTGTTTGGGGTCGTCCACCTGCAAATCCTTTTGTGCCACAAGAAAAATCTCTCTGCTGCCTTCCATGGCGGCATTGAGCGCGGCGGCGCTTTTTTTGCGTCCGATATCAAAATGAAGCATCATCTTGGGGAATATGACAAGCCCACGCAGCGCAACAACGGGCAGCGTGGCGATTTGTAATTCACGTTTCATGCTTATGACCTCCTTGTGCGTGAAAGCGGCGCGACGCTTGCCAAAGCTGCCTGCACGGCAGGGCGGAAGCGGCCGTTTTCAGTTAAAACGTGCGGGAATATGAAAATGTATATCATCCCTCATACATTATACAATAGTGAACTGGAACAATCAAGGCGCGGGTTCCCGGTAAAATTTACGAAGAAAAAAACAAAAGTCTCTTATTTTGTGGGGAAAGCAGTGGGTTCCTGTGTCAAACACATTTTTTGCTTTATGGACTGGAAATCGGTAAGGATTTATTATATAATGAATTTATAAACTGCAAACTAAAAAAGGAGGGCATATCGTGAAGCGAAACGTTTACAGGTTGACAGCGATTGTGATGAGCCTGCTGCTTCTTCTCAGCCCGGCGCCCGCTGCATTCGGCGCGAGCGTGCAGATGCCGGATTCTGCGATAACCCAGGAGGAGTGGGATGGCTACTGGGCGACAGCCGGCGGATATACCGGCCAGATTGCCTTGACGCCCGGAGCAGATGAAACGCAGCTCAATTTTGCCTGGCGTTCACGGCTTGGCGGCGGTAAGGCGGTGGTTGCGCTGAGCCGTTTCCCGGATATGCGGCAGGCGCAGGTGTTTGAAGGTACGTGGCGGTTAGCCGACCCTCTTTATCGCACCAATTTGGTCACGGTGACTGGCCTGGTGGAAAATACCGTCTACTATTATACCTATGGGATCGGCGAGCCGGGGAGCGACCCCGCGATGTTCCGTACAGGGGCAGGCGACAGCTTTGAGGCGCTGTTTGTAACGGATGCCCAGATCAGCTCCGCCGAACAGGGAGATGCCGTTTTGAGCGAAAACGCACGCGCATGGGCCAACACCATCCATGCGGCGCTGCGCATGCACCCGGATATCCGCTTTATCCTTTCTGGAGGGGATCAGACAGAATCTGGAAATAACGAAGCGGAATATGCGGCGTTTCTGGCCCCACCGGCCCTGCGCAGCCTGCCGGTAGCGACAGCAACCGGCAATCACGATTGGATGAAGCTGCACAACCGTTACCATTTTAATCAGCCGAACGAGGTGCTCTCCCCAATCAGCACAGTTTTTGGGCGCGATTATTATTTTTCCTACAACAATGCATTGTTTATTGTGCTGGACAGCAACAATCACAATGCGCTCGATCATTATGATGCGGTCAAGGCTGCTGTGCAGGCGCATCCCGAAGCGCTTTGGCGCATTGTAATGATGCACCACGATATCTATGGCCCGGGCCATCACGCTGCGAATGACGAGTGCACAAAGCTGCGAACGTATCTGGTTCCGGTTTTTGACCGGTTCGATATTGACGTTGTGCTGACCGGGCATGACCACGCCTATGCCCGGTCGTACCAGTTATATGGCAATGAAATCGTAACAGAGCTTACCGCACAGGATGGAAAGCTGGTCGACCCGGAGGGCACGGTCTACTTCACCGGAGTCCTCCGCCAGCAAGTTTTATGATTGGTATGACCCCTCGGATCACTGGTGGCTTGCAAACAGCTTTCAGGAGCGCGCGGCTGTATATACCGTGCTGACCTTTGAGGGGAATACGCTGGCGATTCACGCCTATCGGGCCGATACCAACGAGATGATTGATACGCCTTATATCATGGAGAAAACACAGCGGCCGTCGCCCCCCGCAGAGGAAACGCGCCTGGAGGGATGGGAATACATGCTGGAGGAGATTCTGGGGCCTTATGCGGTTTTGGTGAAAGCGGTGTTTTCAATTGCAAAATTCGTTTTGCAGCGGTTTTTTTCCGGCAATGCCTAAAAACGCTGCGATAAACCGTTTGGCTGGTTGCAGTACGCCGTTTGCGCCCTGCGGCTGAGGAAGGAATCAATTTGTCAAAAAGCTGGAAACGAAACAAAAACTTTACAGTCATAATTGCGGGAGATTCTCCGATACTAGGAAAGCAAACGCGAAAAGTAATTTTTGAAGTAAGGAGTGTATCACGTAATGGCTAGAAGCGGTAATTCCAGCATCGTCCCGGAGGCGCGCGAGGCGCTCAACCGTTTTAAGATGGAAGCGGCCAACGAGGTTGGCGTAAACCTCAAGCAGGGCTACAACGGCGATCTGACCTCCCGTGAGGCTGGCTCTGTCGGTGGACAGATGGTCAAGAAAATGATCCAGTCTTATGAAAACGGCATGAAATAACCACTGCCTGAATGGCAAGGAAGCCGGCGCTTT
>USBP01000334.1 GCA_900552985.1 uncultured Oscillospiraceae bacterium | reverse complement strand
CGGAAAAGGTGGGGCCCTGCGGCCTGAGCGGGAGACGAAAGCAATGCCTAACTTGCTCTGCAAAGGCAGAGGGGGAACCAAAGCCAAAGCTATGGTTCCCCCTGCCTGATTTTTGAACCGTTATGCAAAAATTTCATTCTGGCCGATCAGTTTGATGCCGGCCTGCGCGAGCACCTGCGTCGCTTCCTCATTATTTTCCACACGGATGATCACATAGGCGGCGCCGACTTCCGGCGTGATAAACGCATAGGCGTATTCCACGCTGATATTCGCATCCGCCAGCACGCGAATTGCCCGGGAAAAGCCGCCCGGTTCATCCGGAATGCCGATACCGAGCACATTGGTCATCGATACCGTCATTCCGCCCTCCCGGAGCGTTGTCTCCGCCTTCTCCGGATCGTTGACGATCAGGCGGAGAATTCCATAATCCGTGGTATCGGCAATGGAAAGCGCGCGGATATCAACGCCCTTTTCCGCGAGCAGAGCAGTGATATCGGCCAACCGGCCGGGCTTGTTCTCCACAAAAACGGATATCTGCTTGATTGGCATATCAAACCCACCTTCCGATCAAATTAGTCCAGCACTCGTTTATCAATCACGCGCACCGCTTTGCCCTCGGAGCGCGGAATCGACTGCGGCTCTACCAGATGGATCACTGCGGAAATACCCAACGTCGTCTGCATGGCGGCCTTGATGCGTGCTTCCGTCTCTTCAATCTTACGCACAGAGTCGGAGAACAGCGACTCGGACATCTCGATATAAACCTCCATCACATCGAGGTTGTTTGCCCTTGTGACGACGATCTGATAGTTCGGCTCCATCCCCAGCTCCAGTATAACATGTTCCACCTGAGATGGGAAGACGTTTACGCCGCGGATAATCAGCATATCATCCGAACGGCCTTTGGGCTTCGACATTTTCACAAGCGTGCGGCCGCACTCACACTTTTCATGGCTGATTGCGCAGATATCGCGCGTGCGGTAGCGCACCAGCGGGAGCGCCTCCTTGCCGATACAGGTGAATACCAGCTCGCCGTACGTCCCATCCGGCACAGGCTGAAGGGTATCAGGATCCACAACCTCCGGGTAAAAATAATCCTCACACACGTGCAGGCCCGCCTGGAGCCGGCACTCATAGGAGACGCCGGGGCCCGCGATCTCAGACAGGCCGTAGATATCATAGGCCTTGATCGCCAGCGATTTTTCGATCTGGCGGCGCATATTCTCCGACCACGGCTCTGCGCCGAACAGACCCGCGCGCAGGCGCAGCGTGGTAGGATCAATCCCCATGCGGTTGACCGTTTCGCCAATGAACATCGCATAGGAGGGCGTGCAGCACAATAGATCGGAGCCAAAATCCTGCAAAATCTGCACCTGGCGCTTTGTGTTGCCGGAGGATACGGGGATCGCCGTAGCGCCCATCTTCTCCGCGCCGTAATGCAGGCCAAGCCCGCCGGCGAAAAGGCCGTAGCCATAGGAGACGTGGATGGAATCCGACTTTGTCGCGCCGGCGGCCACCAGCGCACGGGCGGCGCCCTCCGCCCAGACGTCGATATCATGCTTCGTGTAGCCCACAACCGTCTGCTTGCCGGTTGTGCCGGAAGAGGCGTGGATGCGCATCAGTTTTTCCTTCGGAACAGCGAACAGGCCGAAGGGATAATTATCCCGCAGATCCTGCTTGACAGTGAAGGGAAGCTTCGTGATATCGTCGATTGTTTTAATATCGCCGGGCAGCAGGCCGATCTCATCAAATTTTTTCTGATAAAATGGGACATTATGATAGGCGTTGTGCACCATTTTAATCAGCCTTGCGGATTGCAGCGCCCACAGATAATCCCGCGAGGCGGTTTCGATTTCCGGATTAAAATAACGGTCCATCGGTTTCGCTTCCTTTCCTGCGTTATGCGGTGTATTCATAGCCCTTTTCAAAGGCGAGGCGGTTCATCTCCAAAAACTTAGGAGGCACCGTCTCCTCGAGCGCCTGATTCCAAACCTCGCGGCTCAGATCCATGTGCTGCGCCAAAACGCCCATGAGCACCACGTTGACCGCCTTGGCGGAACCCGCCTCCAGCGCGAGGGACAAAGCATCCAGCGCGGTAACGCTGGCGCCGCTCGCCTCCAGCGCCTCTAAAACGCCCTGCGGATATTCCGCCGCGCCGATGACAACGGGCATGGGGTCAATCTGCTGAATATTGACAATCAGCTTCCCATCCGGCTTGAGGTAGGGCAGCCACCGGGCCGCCTCCAGCTGTTCAAAGGAAAGGATATAATCCGCCTCCCCCTTTTCCACTGTGGGAGAATAGACCTGATCGCCATATTTGACATAGGTGACGACGGAGCCGCCGCGCTGGCTCATCCCGTGCACCTCGGAAACCTTCACATCATAGCCCTTGCTCAGCAGCGCGCTGCCAAGCAGGCGGCTGGCGAGCAATGTCCCCTGCCCG
>USBP01000333.1 GCA_900552985.1 uncultured Oscillospiraceae bacterium | reverse complement strand
CCGCAGGCCCGCCTGAAGCCGTGGGGAAGGGCAAAATCTCAATTTTCCTCTTGCATCCGGTGCGTTTCTGTGATAAAATACTTGAGCATTTGTTTTCCGTCGTACCACTTCGACGGGGTTCATGCCGGCTTTATGCCAGACATTGAAACGGACGGTCCGCTGCCGCTTGGGGCGGTATGAACGCCTGTAAATCAAAGGAGGATATTTTGAAATGGATGCTTTGAAGCTGATTGCCGAGGGGCAGATGAAGCAGGACGCCCCCGCCGTTCGCATCGGCGACACGGTAAAGGTGCATGTGAAGATTCGTGAGGGCGAGCGTGAGAGGATTCAGGTGTTTGAGGGCACAGTGATCGCCAAGCGCGGCAGCGGCGTATCCGAGACGTTTACCGTGCGCCGTGTTTCCTATGGCGTTGGCGTAGAGCGCGTTTTCCCGGTGCACTCTCCCAATGTTGCGAAGGTGGAGCTGGTTCGTTCCGGTAAGGTGCGCAGGAGCAAGCTGTACTATCTGCGCGACAGAGTCGGTAAGGCCGCAAAAGTTAAGGAGCAGCTTCGCTGAGGGCAGAAGTACAGAGGGGGCAGGGGTTGATACCCACGCCCCTTTTTTGTTAGGTGAGTCGCATGCGTAGATACGAAGAATACACAATTGAATTTGACGGGCTTCCCATGTCGAGGTCAAAATGGGATGCAGTTTATGAAACGCTTGATTCAATCGGCTGGGCAGTGCTGCTTGTAATGCTCCTGTTCACCTTTGTGTGCCGCCCGTTTTGGGTCAGCGGAGAGTCGATGGAGCCCACGCTGCAGGATCATGACTGGGTGGCTGTGACAGACATCGGCTTCCATGCGCAGCGGGGCGATATTGTGGTGGTTACACAGCCGAATTTCCGCAATGAGCCGCTGATTAAGCGCATCATCGCTGTGGAGGGGGATCTGGTCGATATCGATCCGCAGGCGCATACGGTGTCTGTCAACGGCGAGATTTTGGAGGAGCCCTATATCAGCGAGCCGGTGCTGGAGGGCGGGGATTTGAGCTACCCCGTCCGCGTGCCGCAGGGGCATGTGTTTGTGATGGGCGACAACCGCAATGCTTCGTTGGATAGCCGCTCCTCTCTGATCGGCTTTATTGACACGCGCTATCTTGCCGGCAGGGCGGCTCTGCGGCTGTTCCCACTGGGGGAGTGGCGGATCGCATAGCCCGGCCCGGCGCAGGGCTTGAGCGCTTAGCATCAGTGGAGCATTGCCGTCAGGGCGTGCCCAAAGGCAGGTTGATTGTATCCCTTTGGGCACTGGTGCTATCAAAGCAAGAAATAAATGATTTCGGAGCGGAGGTTTTGGATCATGGATATGGAAGAAAAAGTGCCGCAGGATGGGCAGCAGGCTCAGCCGGAGATGCCGAAAAGCAAACTTACGCCTGCAAGGGTCAAGGTGATCCGGGGCGTGTATGAGTTTGTAGATATTCTGGTATCCGCTCTGCTGGTGATTTTTTTGGTGTTCACCTTCCTGTTCCGGTTGGTCGGGGTGGAGGGCGGTTCCATGGAGCCGACCTTGCAGGAGGGCGACCGCCTGCTGGTGTCGAGCCTGCACTATGAGCCGGAGTATAAGGATATTGTGATTATCACGCAGCCGAATGTTTTTCATGAGCCGATCGTCAAGCGCGTGATCGCCACAGGCGGGCAGACGGTGGATATCGATTTTGAGCAGGGGATCGTCTATGTAGACGGCGAGGCGCTCTCCGAGCCCTATGTCAATGCGCCTACGTTGACACAGGAGGGAGTGGAATTCCCCGTCACAGTGCCGGAGGGGTATCTTTTTGTGATGGGTGACAACCGCAATAAGTCCACTGACAGCCGCTCCCCGCAGATTGGGTTTATCGACGAACGATATGTGCTGGGCAAGGTGGAGTGCCGCCTCACGCCGTTGGGGCAGTGGTCCGTTTATGACAATTGACGCCCTGGCGCGGGAAGGATGCTGCCTATGAGCGATTTTCAAAAGCAGACGGTGCAGTGGTTCCCCGGTCATATGGCGAAGACGCGGCGCCAGATTCGGGAAAGCCTGCCCCTGGTGGACGCAGTGACGGAGCTGCTGGATGCGCGTATTCCTCTGAGCAGCCGCAACCCGGAGCTCAATGAGCTGATTTCCGGCAAACCGCACATTGTGCTGCTGAACAAGTGCGATATGGCCGATGAAGAGGCGACGCGCCGTTGGAAGGCCTGGTTCAGCGCACAGGGTACGCCGGCCCTGGCAGTGGATTGCCGTTCGGGACGCGGGCTGAGCGGGTATGGCGATACAGTGCGCACACTCCTGCGGGAGAAGCTTCGCGCCAATGCGGAGAAGGGGATGGCTGGCCGCGCGCTGCGCGTGATGGTGGTGGGCATCCCCAACACGGGAAAATCCTCCTTTATCAACCGCATGGCAGGCCGCAGCCGCGCTAAGGTGGCGGACAGGCCCGGTGTGACCC
>USBP01000332.1 GCA_900552985.1 uncultured Oscillospiraceae bacterium | reverse complement strand
ATCCCAGAGGTGCGGATTTGCAAGGCGGATGCAGATTTTCCCCTGCTGAATATCCGCCCGCGATTGTGCAAGGCGGTCCCCGCCGCTGTCGTAGAGTTCAAAAACCAGGCTCTGTCCATCCCTCGCGTTTGTCAGGTAAGCCTCAAGCGCAATTTCCGCCGCACCCTCCTGAAGGGTTGGCGTAACACGCAGCCCGGGCGCGCCGTAATAATCGAGGTCAAAATGGCTCTCCGGCACGGTAATCAGGCTCACCTTGCGGTACAGCCCGCCGAAAAACGTAAAATCCGCCATCTGGGGGTATACCGTATCATTCGAGCCGTTATCGGTCATAACGGCGAGCAGGTTTTCGCCATCCGTCCGCAGATATGGCGTGATATCTGCGCGGAAGGTGGAGAAGCCGCCCGCATGGCGCGCCGCAAGCTGCCCGTTTAGATAAACCTCGCAGATGCTGTTTGCACCCTGAAACTCCAGGTAGACGCGCCCTCCGTCCTCCGGCGCGGCAGCCTGAAGCGCACGGCAATACCAGCAAGGGCCCCGGTAATAATCGCTGCCGCCATCCTGCCCATCGAGGTTGTTCCATGTGTGCGGCAGGGTAACCGGCTCCCACCCCTGCGGGAGCGTCTCGGGCCGGGCGGCCTGCGGTTCCTTCGTGAAAAACCATCCATCCATGATGGCGCTTACATGCCTCATTGCCTGTCATCCTTTCTGTATCGCATCTGTGTACACGGATGCTGTCATAAAATTTTGTCAATCTTCCTTTTGCAGGGATTGCCGTACCATCTCTCCCATGCCGGGCGAATCCTCTCCGCCGGGTACGCGGCCAAGCTTTTTCTGCAGCTCGGCAGTTTTTTCCTTATTTAAATCATAGAGGAACTGCATGGCTACAAACGTAATCAAGGCGCCAATCAGCGGCAGCAGCGCGCAGATGAATTTGATCTGCTCCCCATACTCCACACTCCACGTGGCGGCGTCGTTCATATCAAGGCCCGGGATTGCCGCCGCAAGGACGAACGGCACAAGCGACTGGCCAATCCCCTGCCCGATCTTGCGGATCATGGAATAGGTCGCGTAAACAGACCCCTCCTCCCTGCGACCGGTCTGAGCCTCCAGCGAGTCGATCCCGTCAGAAACCAGCGCCCAGCCGACCATCATATAAAAGCCACTGAATGTGCAGGCCAGCGTGAGCAGCACAATAAACGTGACGGGGCTCTTGATCGGCAGCACCATAATCAGCAGGAAGAAGAAGGCGGAGCCGAGCATCGGCCAGGAGCAAAGCGCCTTTTTGCCGAAACGTTTGACTGCGGGCTTGACCAGCGGCGCGGCGATCAGCATGGGCAGCAGCATGCTCACCACCGCCACGGAGGAAAGCCTGCCATCCCCAAAATACATCTGAAACACCAGCGCGTTCGTCGTCTGTGTGGACATAAAGAATACCACGTTCGCCAGCGCAGCGAGCGAAACCGCCAGCATGGTGCGGTTGGTGAAAAAGGTTTTCAGCGTTTTGAAATAGCTGAATTTCTGCCCGTCGTGTATCTGGTGCGGCACACGCTCCGTGCTGCACCGGTAAAGGACTTGGAATGCTGCAAAGGAAACTGCGCCGAGCACCAGAGCGATGAGGAAGAGCGTGCCCCCCTGCAGGATGCTCTGCTCCTCGCCGCCAACCATCTCCTTTTTATAGGCAAACAGCGGCACAACAATCATGATCGGAATATTGGCCACAATCGCCCCAAAGCTCCGCCAGGTGGAGAGCTGGCTGCGCTCAATCTCATCCGCCGTCATCACGGAATTCAGCGAGCCATATGGCACGTTGACAATGGTGTAGGAAATATCCCAGATCAGATAGGTGACCACGCAGAGAACCAACCGCGCCCAGTAAGGCAACGTGTGGGAATCCAAAAACAGCAGAACGCCGGCCACCGCGAGCGGGAAGGAGCCCCAGAAGATCCATGGGCGGAATTTATCCCCCTTTTTCGGTGTAAAACGGTCGATCAACGCCCCGATCAGCGGATCGTTTATCCCATCCCATATTTTTGTGAAAATGATGATAATGCCATAGTGCGTCAGCGTGATCCCAACATACTGCGTGTAAAACAGCATCATATAGCTGGTAATCAGGCCAAAGCTCAAGTTGCAGCCGAAATCGCCCATCAGATAGCCAAATTTATCCCGCAGGCCAAATGGACGGGGGAGCGGCTGGCCGCCTTTTCTGCTCATTGTGCGCCTCCTCTTTTCTCTAATGTATTTTGCCTTTGGCATTTAATGCTTTAGGGCTTTATTGTATTCGGAAAAAACAAAAAAATCAATAGATTTCATGAATTAAGAACGTATATTTCTGTTTATTTTTCTGATTCCAGACATCAGATATCAGACATTAGACGCCGGACACGTCAAAGGGATTCAAAAGCATGCCAGTGCCGCCGCTGGCCGTACAGAACGGCCCCTTTTGCCTCCTTTT
>USBP01000331.1 GCA_900552985.1 uncultured Oscillospiraceae bacterium | reverse complement strand
CCTTTGGCAGCCGGAGGTTCGGAAGCCGGTCGCCGCGCATGGCGAGCCGCGGCTCATACAGCAGCACGCCGGCCAGCTTATCTCGAATTTTCACTCCTTCCGGGTGGCGGTTGATGGGCGCGCGGTTTTCCCGCAGGTAATCGATCACATAGGTGGAAAAGCCATCCTCGTACCAGAAAAAGGAACAGGGGAGCGGATAGTACCAGCACGCTAACAGCCTGGCAAATGGATCAAAGTTGGAAAAATAGATCTCTGAATAGCCCGCAAGCTCGTCGCTGAGCGCTTGGCGGAATACGGTTTGGGCATCCCGAAAGCCCTCGGAGAGGGTGTCCCCTTTCGCTGCGGCGTATTTTTTGTTCCATTCAGCCGTTTTGCCCAGTAAAACCCGGTCAAACAGCCCGGTTTCCGCTAAACGAGGCTGGTATGCCGGAAGGCCGGGCGTCATATCCGTGATCAGCAGCTCCGCTGCGCGGTTTTTCAAAACCGTGCGGCGCATGTGGATCGCCGTAAAAAGCTGATATACGGAATTCGCAATGATGAAAACCCGATTATTCTGCATGGTGGTCACCGTCCTCTGGCGTGTGCGTGCCGGAATGCCCGGCCATGAGCCGTTTCCTGTCGATTTGTCGGATGATGAAGTGGCCGCTCAGGTTTGCGCAGCCGGTTGAGTCAAACGTGTAGATGCATGCGGGACTGTTTTTTCGGAATACATAGGGCAGCAGCTCGGCCGGGAAAACGGCCCGAATCAGCTGGGCGTGGGGGAAAATCTCCCGGTAATCGAGCGTATCATCCGGGTGGGGCTTGATTGCCAGCCGGACGCCGCGCAGCACCTCATCCCGCAGGCGGATATACAGCTGCTTCTGCTCCTCCTCCCTCATGATGCCAAGGCCGGCAAAATGCTGGGTCAGAAGGATGGCCTCTGCCTCCGTCCGGACAGGGCGGCGGAGGAAAAAGCGGATCAGCCTGCGCCTGACACGGGGAACGAGCGCCTCCAGCGCCTCCTCTACGGAAAAATTCAGAAGGACAGGGCCGGGCGCCTCCGCAGTCTGTGCTTTTTTCAGGCAGATGATCTCCCTTACACAGCTGTTTTGCCCAGTGAATAAACCGTATTTGAGGGCAAGACCGGCATGCAGCGGGAATCCTGCCGCGAGCGCCTGATAAAGCACGCCCGGGCGGCTGAGCATCCCTGCGGCATCCTCAAAAAATGTGAAAGGGATGTGATTCTGGATCAGATACAGGGAGAAGTAAAAGTGCGCCCCTGCCACATAGATTTTTGAAAACGTTGTGATTTCATAGGGAACGCTCTGGCAGTAATACCGGCTGGTATCCGCAAGCACCTGCGCCTCGCTGCCATGCGGAATGCGCAGGTAGGGGAAGAGATACACCTCGTCAAAAAAACGGTTTGCCTGAAGCAATCTGTATTGTGGGTATTTATGGATGATAAAATCCGGTAAAAGCAAAACAGCGTAATCACCAGCGTGGAACCGCATTCGGTGCAGCGTCACCTCCAGCAGCTGATAGGAGCTGATAGCGTGATATAGAATGAGCGGTGCAACCGCCCTATGGCGCGATGTGAATATCATCCAGCAAGCCCTCCAATCCGGCCCTGAACTTCCTGTTTTTTTCGCTGCATACGCTGAGCATGGGGGCGTATGCGTCCCATCCGCTGATGTGCAGGCGCTGCCCGAGCCGATGCTCTGCCGCCCGCCACTGCTGCACGAACTCCAGAATGCCCCGATGGATCTCTTCAATACGTCCAGGCTCCGCCCGGCTTTGCCGGAGCACGCATTGGCAGCCGCCCTTGCCATCCGGATAAAAGCCCTTCAGGCTGCCTTCAGGGGCGCTCAGCAGGAGCTCCCAGTACAGATTGTGCCCACGGGCAGGATCGTGAAACGACCAGAGCTCACGGTTTTTTTGCGCGGAAAACAGATAACTGACAAGCTGCCCACCGGCAAGAAAAGGCTCGGTGGCCTCTGCTTCCGGCCCCCGAAGGGCGTTCGTCCCAGCGAGGATACCGGTGATCTCGCAGCCGAGGCCCCATATCCGGTTGACGGCGCAATCCAGCATCAACGGGCCGCTGCCCGCCCAGCCAATATCAATTGCCGCCGCTTTTGTGCAGCCCTGCAGCAGCCTGCGATAATAAGCGCAGCCTGCCGACCGCTGCGCCTCATAATGCGCCAGCACCTGCTCCCAATGCTCCATTAGATAGCTTTTCATCTTTTCCACGTTTTTATGTGTGAGCATTTCATCGGGCTCTGCTCCCAGCGCATGGCAAAGAGGCCCCAGGAGGTCGTCCAACTCCATAGCCTGTAAGATCCGGCGGAGCGGATACCCCTGACCGGCCTTGTGGAAGAGAAACCGCCGGAAATATTCCTGCTTAAAACAGGCGGCCGTTAGCTTGACCGCCGCCAGCCGGGACCAATAGGCATACACAGCGCGGCTGCTTTCCTCCGGATACAGCAGCCG
>USBP01000330.1 GCA_900552985.1 uncultured Oscillospiraceae bacterium | reverse complement strand
GCGTATCCAGCGCGCGCGCGGCGTGTTGGAGCCGCTCGATATCGCCGCACTCCGAGCCGAAGGCCAGCGTCTGCACGCAGCCCGTTGCATGCAGCAGCGTGACGCCTGCGCGGGCGAAATCCTGCGCGCGCGCGCAGCACCATGGCATGGGAAGCTCCAGCACAAGGTCTGCGCCGCCGAGCAGAGCCATCTCCGCGCGCGCACGTTTTTCAAGCACGGCAGGTTCCCCGCGCTGCACAAAATTTCCGCTCATGACGGCCATGATATGTGTGGCGCCCGCCCGGCGCGTTTGCGCAATGTGATAGGCGTGGCCGTTGTGAAACGGGTTATATTCCGCAATAATTCCTGCAACCTGCATGCGATTCGCTCCGTATATGGGCCCGGTTAGAGCCCAATCATCAATTTCTGTATTTTTTCCCGTTCTGTTTCATCGCTGCAAAATGGTAAAACGAGATTCAGACGCTGTGCATATTCCTGCAACATCAGGGGTTTAGGGGCTCGATATATCAGTTAAAAGGAGGGAAAGCCCTTGAAAAATCATACATTTCCCTCTATAATAATATATCAGTTACCTTTCAAAACGGCAATACGGAAGTTGAAAGTTATTTTTGGATTAGGCGGGGGGAATTTTGTAATGAAAATTTTGGTCATCAACGCGGGCAGCTCTTCCCTGAAATATCAGCTGATTGATATGGATGGCGAAAAGGTGCTGGCAAAAGGAATCTGCGAGCGCATCGGTGCGGGCGGCCATATGCATGGCAACACAGCGGACGGCCGTAAATTTGATTTTGATGTGGAAATGCCCAATCACACGGTGGCCTTCCAGCAGGTTAAGGCTATCCTGACGGAGGGCGACTGCGCAGTGATCCAGAGCCTTGACGAGATCCGGGCAGTCGGCCACCGGGTCGTGCAGGGCGGCGCAACCTTTAACAAGAGCATGCTCGTAGACGATACGGTCATCGCGGGGATCGAACGGCTGTGCGATCTGGCGCCTCTGCATAACGCCGCGCATCTGCAGGGGATTCGTGCCTGTCAGGAGGTGTTCGGGCCGGAGGTGCCGCAGGTGGTGGTGTTTGACAACGCCTTCCATAGCACGATGCCGCCGGAGGCCTATCTCTATGCCATTCCCTATGAGTATTATGAAAAATATAAAATCCGCCGCTACGGCTTCCATGGCACCTCGCACCGCTATGTCAGCGCACGCTGTGCGGAACTGATGGGCAAGGAGCTCAAGGAGATCAAAATGATTACCTGCCATCTGGGCAACGGCTCTTCCATCACCGCCATCAAGGACGGCAAGGTGATCGACACGAGCATGGGCCTGACGCCGCTCGACGGCTTTATGATGGGCACGCGCAGCGGCGGGCTTGACCCGTCGGTTGTGACCTATTTGCAGGAGAAGGAGGGCTGGACGCCCAAGCAGACCGACGAGGTGCTCAACAAAAAATCCGGCATGCTCGGCATCTCCGGCATCTCCAGCGATGACCGCGATCTTGCCAAGGCGGCCGCAGAGGGCAATGAGCGCGCAAAGCTGACGCGCAAAATGCTGTGGTATCAAATCCGCAAATATATAGGCTCCTATGTGGCTGCACTCAACGGTGTGGACGCAATTGTTTTTACCGGCGGTATCGGCGAAAACGGCCAGTTTATCCGCGCGGATATCTGCGGGAACCTTTCCTTCCTTGGCATTGAGATTGATCCTGAAATCAATGCGAAAGCGCTGCACGGCGTGGAGGCAGAGATTTCCACTCCCGCTTCCAAGGTGCGCATCTTTGTCATCCCCACGGAGGAGGAGCTGATGATCGCACGCGATACAAAGGCGATCGTTGAAGCAATGTAGCGGCCCAGCGCAAGGAAAGCTGCAATGGGGGCAATGTTGCAAAGCGCACCCTCCGTATATACTCAAACGCAAAGCGCGTTCGCATTGGTTCCATCAAACCGTTGCAGGCGCGCTTTTTTCCATGTGAAAATGGATTGGGAAACCGTATGGCCCTGCACGGCGGCCTTTTCACACGGCCGCCTGTGCAGATACGGGTGGTTTACAGAATCATCCGGCATCATGCAAGAGAAGGGGAGAGGAATATGCTGCCAGCCGGCTATTGTGACCTGCACTTTGATCAAACAATCGCCCGGTGGGATGAGGCTATCCCGCTGGGCAACGGCGATCTGGGCTGCCTGATCTGGGGGCCGCCCAACGCGCTTCGCTTCAGCATTGATAAGGGAGACCTCTGGGATTGCACCGGCGCGCCCCAGGCCGGCGGGGAGTATACCTACCGCAATCTCATCCGGCTTGTGCAAAAGAAAAAGCGGCGTGAGATTGCGCGCATTTTTGACAGGCCCTATGATCGGGCTACGCCTACCAAGCTGCCGGCAGGAAAAATAATCATTGACCTGAAAAGGGGCGGCAGCGTCCACTCTTCGCTGTGCCTTTCCACTGCGGAGGCAGCCATAGAGGCAGGGGGGAACC
>USBP01000329.1 GCA_900552985.1 uncultured Oscillospiraceae bacterium | reverse complement strand
GCAACGCCGGGGGTGCCCCGCATCTCCTCGCCAAAAACGGAAATTTTGCAGTTGCCTGAGCTGACGTTGAGCTTTAGCTCCGGGTTCAGCTCCCGCAATTGCGTGGAAATTTTGAGGATCTTCCCAAAATCCTCCCCGCTAACGGTAAAGGAGAGAGAGGGCATAGAGCCGTGCGGCGGCGTTTGAGAGATCATATCCACATCAATCCCCGCGTCGGAAATCATTTGGAATACCCGGGCTACCAGGGAGATATCCGCCGGGGAATCCTGCAAAGAGATCAGCGTGACGTCTTCCTTCAGGGTAATGCTTTGGATTTCTTTCATATCAATCGCTCCCTTTATTTCGCGTTGACAAGATCCTGCATGGCATAAAGGCCGGCGGGCTGGCCGCACAGAAACAACGCGGCGTTTACAGAGCCAACCGCAAAAATCTCCTTGGAACGGGCGCTGTGCCGGATGGATACCAGTTCATCCCGCCCGGCAAAGAGAATTTCATGCTCACCGACGATCGTGCCCCCCCGCACCGCATGGATGCCGATTTCATTTTTTGCGCGTTTGGCGCGCTTGGAATGGCGGTCAAACTCATAATGCGGCTTTTGCGGCAGCGCTTCTGAAATGGCATCCGCCAGCATCAGCGCCGTCCCGCTGGGCGCGTCGATCTTCTGATTATGGTGCATTTCAATGATTTCAATATCGAAGGAATCGCCTAGCACGCGGGCTGCTTTTTGCGCAAGCTCTGTTAAGAGGCTCACGCCAATCGACATGTTGGCGGAGAAGAAAACAGGCACCTCCTTGGCCGCCTCATGGATGGAGGCAACCTGCTGCTCGTTGAGCCCTGTTGTGGCGATCACCGCCGGCGTATGATGCGAAACGGCATAGGCGAGAATCCCCTCCAGTGCGGAAGGATGGGAAAAATCAATGATGACGTCCGCCTGCCCTTCAAACTGCTCGGGGGAGGGGTACACGGGAAAGGCGGCGTCGCTCATGCCTGCCGGATCGATTCCGGCGGCGATCTCACAATCCTCCCGCTCGGCCACGCAGGAAGCAATCACACGCCCCATCTTGCCGCCGCAGCCGTTTAAAAGAATCTTTGTCATTGGTAGGCCCCCTTTTTACTTCCTGTTTGTTTCGTGCCGGCGCGGTTTTTACACTCCACGCCGGCCTCTTTCGTGCGCGCGTGCCTTTATTTCAGAAGGCCGTGCTTTGCAAGTGTAGCCCGCAGCTGCGCGCGCGCAGCGTCTGATAAGGGGGCAAGCGGCATCCGGCATTCTCCAACCGCCCAGCCCATCATGACGAGCGCCTCCTTGACCGGAATGGGGTTGACGTCAATAAACAGATCGTTGCACAGGTCAAGCGTGGCAATTTGGAGCTCGCGGCTGCCCTGTGCGTCGCCAGCCAGGTATTTCGCGGCGATGTCATGCGCAAGGCGGGGCGCTACGTTTGCCAGCACGGAGATCACTCCCTTTGCGCCCAAAGACATAAAGGCGGTGATTTGGTCGTCGTTGCCGGAGTAAATATGCAGGTCGTCCCCGCACAGGGCGACGGTTTTTGCCAGGGCGGAGATGTCTCCGTTTGCCTCCTTCGCGCCCACAATGAGCGGGTGCCTGGCGAGCTCGCGGTAGGTTTCCGGCTTGATGTTGAGGCCCGTGCGGCTCGGCACGTTATAGGTGATGATCGGCGTATGCACATGGTCGGCAATATAGGTATAGTGCCGGATCAGGCCTGCCTGAGAGGTTTTATTGTAATAGGGGGTGACGACCAGCAGACCGTCCACCCCGGCCTTTTCCGCCTCGTTGGAGAGGTAAACGGCGTAGGCGGTATCGTTGCTGCCTGTGCCGGCGATGACCGGGACGCGGTGCGCCGTGTGCTCCACGGCGAACTGGATCGCGCCGGCATGCTCCTCATGCGTGAGCGTGGAGCCTTCACCCGTCGTTCCACAGATGATGATGGCGTCTGTCCCGTTTTCAATCTGAAAATCAATGAGCTTCCCAAGAAGCGGATAGTTGACCTGGTTATCTTCTGTAAACGGGGTGACGATTGCCACGCCGGAGCCGGTGAAAATTGGCTGCTTACTCATAATAAATGCCTCCAAGTTTAGTCAAGATAGCCCTCTGCCGCAAGCAGCTCCGCCATCAGCACCGCTCCGCCCGCGGCGCCGCGCAGTGTGTTGTGGGAAAGGCAGACGAATTTGTAATCATACTGGGTATCCTCGCGCAGGCGGCCGATGGAAACGGCCATGCCGCCCTCCAGATCACGCTGGAGCTTTGTCTGCGGCAGGTTATCCTCCGTGAAATAGTGCAGGAACTGCTTGGGTGCGCTGGGCAAATTCAACTCCTGCGCACGGCCGGAGAAATGCGTCCAGATATCGATCATTTCTTCCTTGCTCGGTTTATTTTTGAAATCAACAAACACCGCACCCATATGGCCGTCGGATACCGGCACGCGCAGGCACTGTGCCGTAAAGGCGGGA
>USBP01000328.1 GCA_900552985.1 uncultured Oscillospiraceae bacterium | reverse complement strand
GCGCGCACAAAGGCAACGGGAGCTTATATGATGACCGGCGGCGTAGCCAAAAACGAGGGGGTACGCCATGCGATTGAAGAAAAAACCGGCGAGCCTCTTCTCCTGCCGGAGGAGCCACAGATCTGCGGCGCGCTCGGCGCGGCCCTGCTGGCGTTGGAGAACTGGGCCGAAGCATAATCACCGGGGGTACCGGCGGCATCCGGCCTTTCACATCCGAATCCATAATCCAGGCCTAGGGTTTTCGCGCCCCGGGCCCTTCCGTTTGCTGTAAATTCGCCGCTTTGCGCACAAATTTGCAACGGGAGGGCAAGGCCGGCCAGCGGAACGCCTCAGCCGGAGCACGTAGCGCTCCAGGCAAATCAATATGGTTATTTTACCATATTTTTTCGTTCTTAATATTATTTTTTAGTTGACTTATTCCATTTTCTATGTTAACATTTCGTTAATATATTTTGTTCTTTTATGCCAAAGCATAAGGGGGCATATTTTAACGTTAAAAATACATAGAGAGGAAGACTGTTTTGAGGGAGAAAAAACCAAAAAAGACCCGAGCGGAAAAGCTGCCTGCCCGTGAACGGCTTGCCAATTGGATCTCAACGCCCGCCGGACGCGTTCGCCGTAAGCTGTCCGCCGAAAATCAGGAAGAGGTCCGCAGAATCATCTTGAACCCCATATCGTGGTTTAAGGGCGTGGATACGCCGGAGGGGCATGTCACGCCATGGGAGCTGGCCATCTTCATGGTATCGACCATGCTGACCACCGGTGGCGGCGGATTCTCCGGCCGGCTGGACTTTTTGTTTAAAGAATACTATCACATTGCGCCAAACAAGATGTCCGTTGCAGGCGTTATCTCCTCCCTATGGGATGCAATCAACGACCCCATCCTCGGCTCGTGGATGGACCGCAAAAAGATGGGCCCGAAGCAGTGGCGCTTTGTCATGCGCCTGGCCGCCGTGACGGGTCACGTGCTTGTGCTTTTCAAAATGATCAACTTCGGCGGGAATATGACGGAGATGCAGCACCTTGTCACCCTGGTGGCGCTCAACTGCATTCAGGATATCATCGGCACATTGGATTCGGTGGCTGGGCAGAAGCTGCGCGCCGGTATCAGCCCCTATACGCAGCAGCGCACGCGCACCCAGGTTTGGACCTCCATCGGCAGTTCATTAGGCTTCACGGTTTCCGCTATCCCCAACATGCTCATGGGCCTTCAAAATGTATTCGGCTGGAACGACTACCAAATTATTGTTGTGGGTACGGCGATCATGCTTCCCTTTAATATTTGCGGCTCCATGATGATTACTTTCATCAAACAGCGTGTGGATTTCAAATACGCCGGCAAGCCGATGAACTCGCTGCCCTCTATCCCCGAGCGAGATATTGTTCCGGAGAAAAAAACGCAGGAGGAAAAATCGGAACCCACGCCAGAGGAGCTCGCCCAGCGTGAGGCCGAGGCGCGCGAGGCGGAGCTGCGCTACCGCAAGGCGCTCGCCCAGATGACCCGCAAGGAGCGGCGCGCGTGGAAAAAGGAGCAGAAGGAAAAGAGACGCGACTTCAGAGAGATGGTCGAAAACGGCGAGATTGAAATCGACCCCGAAACCGGCGAGCCCAAGCTCAGCGTACTCCAAAGCTTTGAGGTAATCAAATACAACAAATATTTCATCTGGAATACCGTTGCCAACTTTATCACAGTGTTCACCCCGTCCGTTGACTCCTCGCTGATCTACCGCTATCTGGTGCCGAAGCTGCACGTCGGCGGTAAGGAAGTGACAGGAGAAATATTCTTAACGCTTCGCGACTATATTGTCGGCATCCCAATTTCCTTTACAAAGCCCTTCTCCCGCCAGTTTGTCAACTGGTGCGGCGGCCCGCTGCGCGTGCACAAGCTCCACAGCATCATCCAGGTTGCCGCCTCCCTGTTAAAATTCGTGCTCGGCATCAATAAATTTTGGAAGCTTGCTATCCAAATCGTCATTGACGCGGGCCTTTACGTCATTCAGGATATGGATTCCGTTGCAGGCACAATGCTCACCTATGAAATGCTCGATCTGGTTGAGCTCAAAACAGGCTTCCGTACAGAAGGCGTTACCAACTCCATCAACGCCTGTTCGCCAAGATCGTTACAAACAATATCGGCACAGTCACAGGCAATGCATTCCTGCAGTGGACAGGGTACACCGGCGGCTATAAGGAGAGCGGCGAGGCACTCCCGCCCAAATTCGTCAAATACATGTGGCCCATGTTCACCCTGTCCGGCGCGTTTGATAACCTTATTTTCCTGCTCGCGCGCTCCATGTATAAGCACACGCCGGAGGATGCACGGCGCATTGAAAACGAGCTGATCGAAATGCGTAAGCACGCCGGGATTGACAAGGCGGAAAGCGAGGAAACCGTCTCTGCCGGCAAGCAGTAAGCACCGCCCGGCTGAGAAAGCCGCAGCCGGATTCCCTTGAAACAAAATAAATTTCGG
>USBP01000327.1 GCA_900552985.1 uncultured Oscillospiraceae bacterium | reverse complement strand
CACAGCCGCAGCTCCGATGGCAGGAAACGGTTCGCCGCCTCCATAGACAGTCCGTTTGCATGCAATAGCATCTCAGCCTGCTCCAGCTGCGCGGGTTGAAGACAGGAAAGCCCCGACAGACCGCTTTCGATATAATCATACCCCAACTGCTTCAACTCCGGCGCACGCTTCCAATCTGCGCACACACCATAACGCATCGCAAGCGCCTCCTTCAGGCAAGCACACATTTCTATACTCACTATATTAACATGCTTTTGCGTAAAAGAAAAGCCCTATTTTAAAATCAAATTAAAAATGATGGCTCCCGCAGCAGAAGCACCCTGCTGCGGGAACCACATAAATCGGTGATGTAATTGGATCAAGCCGTCATTTCAGCGATGCTCTGCTCGATCATTTTGATCTGATCCAGCAGCTTCGCCTGCGTATCGCGCTGATTCTGCACGATAGGCGCCGGCGCCTTGGAGACGAACTGCGCATTATTGAGCTTCGCCTCCACGATTGCGAGCTGCTTGCGCGCGTTTTCCAGCTCACGGTTCAGTCGGGCTTTTTCCGCCTCCAAATCGACCAGCTCGCCCATCGGAATATAGAGCCGGGCATTATCCGCCACGACCAGCACCGAGCCGGGGATCTCAAAAGCAGGGCCGACTGTGACCTCAGACGCGTAAGCCAACCGCTGGAAAAACAGGGCCGCGCCGCCGAAGGTGGCCTCATCCGCCGTTTCAATATAGACATGCGCCTTTTTCGACGGCGGCACGTTCATCTCGCTGCGGCGGTTGCGCACCGCACGGATGGCCCGCATGATGCGCTCCATCTGCGCCTCCTCCTGCGCAAAGGCGAGCGCCGGATCATACACCGGCCATTCTGAAACTAGAATCGCTTCGCCCTCGTGCGGGAGCGTCTGCCAGATTTCCTCCGTGATGAAGGGCATGAACGGATGCAGCAGCTTAAGCGTATTGCTCATCACGTAGACAAGCACAGCTCTCGCCGCCTGAGCCGCCTCCCCACCCTGCTGCAGGCGGATTTTGGCAAGCTCAATATACCAGTCGCAGAACACATCCCAGATGAAATCATACAGCTTCTGCACGGCCATGCCGAGCTCGAATTTTTCGAGGTTCTCCGTCACCTCTTTGACAACAGTGTTGTATTGGCTGAGAATCCATTTATCCTCCAGAGCAAGCTGCTCCGGCAGGTGCGGCGCAGGCTCCTCCTCGCCGAGATTCATCAGGATAAAGCGCGCCGCATTCCAAATTTTATTGGCAAAATTACGGCTTGCCTCCACCTTCTCGTCAGAAAAGCGCATATCATTGCCGGGGCTGTTGCCCGTAGCCAGGGCAAAGCGCAGCGCATCCGCGCCATATTTCTCGATAATCTCCAGCGGATCGATGCCGTTGCCGAGGGATTTTGACATTTTGCGCCCCTGCGCATCCCGCACAAGGCCATGGATGAGCACTGTATCAAACGGGCGCTCGCCAGTGTATTCGCATGCGGAGAAGATCATGCGCGCAACCCAGAAGAAGATAATATCATAGCCGGTGACCAGTGTATTCGTCGGGTAATAATGCCTGAGCTCCGGCGTGTCATCCGGCCAGCCGAGCGTGGAAAACGGCCACAGCGCGGAGGAAAACCAGGTATCCAGCGTATCCGGATCCTGCACGATATTGTGAGAGCCGCATTTCGGGCAGGATGCAGGATCCTCCCGGCTGACAATCAGCTCGCCGCACTCCTGGCAATACCAGGCGGGGATCCGGTGGCCCCACCACAGCTGGCGGGAAATGCACCAATCCTTGATATTCTCCATCCAGTTAAAATAGACCTTACTCATGCGCTCTGGAATGAATTTCACCGTGCCGTCGCGCACAATCTCCACCGCCGGCTTGGCCAGCGGCTCCATCTTGACGAACCACTGCTTGGAAACGCGCGGCTCCACGGTGGTGTGGCAGCGATAACAGGAGCCGACGTTGTGCTTCATCGGCTCCACCTTGACGAGGAAGCCGCCCTCCTCCAGATCCTTCACGATAGCCTTGCGGCACTCATAAATATCCATACCCGCGTATTTACCGCAGGCCTCCGTCATATGCCCGTCATCGGTCATCACATTGATGACCTCAAGATTGTGGCGCAGGCCCACCTCAAAGTCATTCGGGTCATGGGCGGGCGTGATCTTTACTACGCCAGTGCCGAAATCCATCTCCACATATTCATCCGCAATCAGCGGGATTTCCTTATTTACCAGGGGAAGGATCAGCGTTTTGCCCACCAGACTGCGATAGCGCTCGTCATCCGGGTGGACGGCCACGGCGGTATCGCCGAGCATCGTCTCCGGCCGGGTGGTGGCCAGCTCCACATAGCCGCTGCCATCTGCGAACGGGTAGCGCACATGCCAGAAGGAGCCATCCCGCTCGGCATACTCCACCTCTGCATCAGAGATAGAGGTCTGGCAGTGCGGGCACCAGTTGATGATGCGCTCGCCGCGATAGATC
>USBP01000326.1 GCA_900552985.1 uncultured Oscillospiraceae bacterium | reverse complement strand
GTCAGCCGCAGCAGCCAGCGCCGCGCAGGCGGCAAGGCTCAGGCCCTCGCCCGTACCGGGGTTCACGGCTGTTTCAGCCGTGGCGCCCTCTGTGGGCTTCTCAGTGGTAGGCTTCGTCTCTACAGGCTTTGTTTCCACAGGCTTTGTGGGCTCTGTGGCGGGCCTGGTGGTATCCGGCGCCTGAATGGAGACGCTTGCGTTCTCCGCCTTCACGGTATCCATCAGGTCGGTTTCCGCGCCCTCCGGCGTGTAGGCCACGAGCTCCTGCATCGCGAGCGTCAGCGGGATGGTGGAGCTGCCGTCCAAAATCTTGAAGCTGACCTGGCCCAGCACGGTTTCCTCCTGCAGGGTGCCGCTCGCCATGAAGGCGATGGAGACCTTGCCGGGCGTAGCTTTGCCGTTTTCGAGCATAAGGCCGCCCTCCGCAAGGCCGCCGAACGTGCCGGCCTTGAAGGAGACGAACTCGAGCTTCGCGGGATCGTAGCTTACGGTCATGCTGCCGTTGCCGGCGTTGGAGTTTGCGCTAATGGTGACATCCACCGTCACCGTCTGGACCTTCTGCCCGCTGACAGAAGAGAGCGAAACGGTAACAGGCTCGCCGCAAAGGCGGCGGGCAGGAGCAGGGCGATGGCGAGCACGGCGCAGAGCAGTGCTGCCAGCTGTTTTGTGAGTTTTTTCATGGGTTCCGTCATCCTTTCCGTTTGGGGTTAAAATTGATCGAGCTTCGCCGCGACGCGCAGGATTTTGCGGGCGTCGGAGGTGTCCGCCTTGCCGTTTTTGTTCACATCGGCGGCAAGTATCTGCTGGGGCGTAAGGGCCTCCAGCTTGGCCGCGCCGCGCAGAGCAAGGCGTGCGTCGGAGGTGTTCACCTTGCCGTCGAGGTTCACATCGCCGAGGGTGAAGCTTTCCGCGCCAATCGGCTCTTTGATCATCACGGGGGCGTCCATGCCGACGCCGTTGAAGCGATAAGCCCAGATGGAGCCGTCGATGCGCGTCATAACATAGGCATAAGTGTAGCTATCCTCGTTAAAGCCGACATTTCTCTTCTTCCGATATGCTTCGACATCATTTAAAATCGGGGAGAGGGTATCCTGTTCTGTCAACCAAAGGGTTTTATCATCATCCAGTGCGGAGGCCGTTTTGGTTCCGGTTTCGAAGTTATAGGAATATCCGTCTACTGTCCGGAATCCGTAAATTTGGTTCTCACTCCCTTCCCAACTGTCAAAGCCCTCGGCGATCTTTTGGCAGTCTGAGGGGTTGTTCTCTCGAATTTTCCACACAGCTCCAGATTCGTCTACCACAAAATAAAAGTAAGCGTAATTCCACCGATCGTACTCCTCATTATAAGAATCTTGAACGGAATCCTCAGCGATATCTATCGCTCCGAAATCGGCAATCTGTTCGTTGCTGTAATCGTTCCATGTGGTATTGTTATTTTTTACATAAAATTGATCGTCGATAATTGCCTTGATATTCTGATTCTCTTGATGCCAGCTAAATCCTTCCTCACCGTCTTTCTAACTCCACTCCCAACGCGTTCCGTCTGTTTTCAAAAAGGTGCTGCCGGTGTCGGAGATGTCTGCGACGTTATCCATTACTTTCTCTCGCACAGGCTCCTCGGCGCCTTCCTCCCAGCGCCAATTCCAAAGCGTGCCATCCTGCTCCAAAATACTGACCTGCTCGGCGTATACATACTCTCCAATATAGGCATAGTCCTTTGCCTGGTCGGAGAGCTTGATCTCATCCGTCTCGTTTATATAATAAAGCTCCCCGTTGGGGTAGAGTGCGGCCACACCCTCAGCTCCCCCGCTCAAAATATTCGGGTTTGAATTCGGATAATCCTCGCTAGCATTATAGTACTTCAGGACAGCCCAATCCCCTAATTCCGGAATATTGTTAGAAACCTGCTCCACAGGCGCTGGCATCTCGAAGCCTTCTGTTTTCACGTTATCGGCAGTTGTCACGGCCAGAGCGACGGTGATGCTTGTCAGCGCCATCACAGCGGCCATGAGAATTGCCAGCAGTTTTTTCCTGCTCTTCATTGCTTTTCAACCTCCAATTTGTTAAAGTTTATATTCCAAAGGGGCGCGGCGCACACGGGCAAACCCTCCTTTCCTTTGGCGCGCCGCAGTCAGAAAGCGCCTGCGGCGGCGCGCCTTGCGCCGTGCTCCGAATGGGAAGCTGGATATTAGATTGTGGAAATTAGATGTTGGATGTGAGAGACGAAAAGTTTCGGCCGGTGGCCGGGGCAAGACCCGACCCTACCTACCGTAGGCCCCCGAAAGGTGGTGCCTGTAGGGAACGGTCTTGACCGTTCCGGGGCCTTGGCTCGCTCTATTGGCTTTTGATTGATCGGCTATGTTTCATGGTAATTTTGTTTCCGCTCGGGCCGCGGGGGCCCATCCTTTTCCCCGTCGGAAAAGGATGCAAAAGGACGTGGAGGAACGGCACTGCGGCGGCGGTTTTTAAATGTGCCACACCACAGCG
>USBP01000325.1 GCA_900552985.1 uncultured Oscillospiraceae bacterium | reverse complement strand
GAGGATCGCTTGGGATCAGCCCTCTTTGATGGCAGCCTGCGCGGCGGCCAGGCGGGCGACGCAGGAGTGATTCGTAACGATCAGTTCACCTTCCGCGTGAGCCACACGACCAAAACGCCGAATGGGGTGTTTCTCCATCACGGTGTGCTGGAGGAGGGCGAAATCACGTCGTTTGGCGGCGTGACGGCCGAGGTGGAGGAGGAAACCCGCCGCGCCACGATGCGCAACCACACCGCCGCCCATCTGTTGCAGGCAGCGCTGCGCAAAACGCTTGGCAGCCATGTGGAACAGGCGGGCTCCATGGTCAACAGCAGGGAGGTGCGCTTTGATTTCTCCCATTTCGAGGCGATGACGCCGCAGCAGCTGCGCCAGGTGGAGGAGCTGGTCAACGGCGCGATTCTTGCCGCCGTCCCGGTAACGACGAGGGAAATGCCGCTGGAGGAGGCAAAAAAACAGGGCGCGATGGCGCTCTTCGGCGAAAAATATGGAGACACGGTGCGCGTTGTGCGCGCAGGGGATTTTTCCATTGAGCTCTGCGGCGGCACGCATGTGGACAACACGGCAAAGCTCGGGCTTTTCCGGATCATTTCGGAATCCTCCGTCGCGGCTGGCGTGCGCCGGATTCAGGGTGTGACTGGCAGGGGCGTGCTGGAATGCCTGTATCAGGATGAAGCGCTGCTGCATGAAACAATGCAGGCACTCAAGGCCAACAATACTGCTCAGGTGGCCCAGCGGGCGCAGCAGCTCTCAGCGGAACTCAAGCAGGCGCAGCGGGAGATTGCGCGCCTGAATGAAAAAATTGCGGCCTCGCAGGCGGAAGCCCTGCTTCAGCGGGCGCAGCCGGTAGGCGGAGTGCGCCTGATCACCGCGCGTTTTGACGGCATGGCGCCGGATGCGCTGCGCGCTTTGTGCGAAACCGTGAAAAACAGCGCGGAGGATCTCGTCTGCGTGCTTGCGGCGGTGCAGGCGGAAAAGGGCACGGTCAATTTTGCAGCCTCCTGCGCCAAAGGCGCTGTGTCAGCCGGAGCGCACGCGGGCAATCTCGTGCGCGCGGTGGCAAAGGCTGCGGGCGGCTCCGGCGGCGGCAAGCCGGATGCAGCTATGGCCGGCGGTAAGAATGCCGCAAAGGTAAACGACGCATTGGAAACAGCGCGCGGCGCGCTTTCCGATATGCTCAAATAAGCCGGATGGCGAATGAAAAAGGATGGATTTTGGATGGACTGTATTTTTTGTAAAATCATCAGTGGGGAAATTCCCTCTAAAAAGGTGTATGAGGATGACACGGTCTGCGCGTTTTACGATGTAGAGCCGCAGGCGCCGGTGCATGTGCTGGTTGTGCCGAAGGAGCACATCTCTTCTGCTGCTTTCATCACACCGGAAAACAGCGCGGTGGTCGCGCATATCTTTGAGGTGATCGCAAAGCTTGCCGGAGAGCTTGGGCTGGAAGAGGGCTTCCGTGTGGTGAACAACTGCGGCGATATCGCGGGGCAGACGGTCAAGCATCTGCACTTTCACCTGATGGGCGGGCGAGCGTTCACCTGGCCCGCCGGCTGAGCCGCCGCCCATTGACAGATAATGAAAAAGGAGAAGATTGAAATGGCTGAAACCTATCAAATGAAGATCGCCGGCCTGACGCGCGAGCTGCCGCTCTGCCCGGTCAACGATAAGCTCGATATTGCGGCGTTTATCATCTTTGGCGACGTGGAGCTGACGGTTGCCGCCTGCGCGGAGCTGTTAAAAAAATGCCCGGATTTTGATTATATCCTTACGCCCGAGGCCAAGGGAATCCCGCTTGCCTATGAGATGGCGCGCCAGAGCGGTAAACCCTACATCATTGCGCGCAAGGGCGCGAAGCTGTATATGAAGAATCCGGTCTCCGTGCATGTGCGCTCCATTACGACGGATTCGATGCAGACGCTTTATCTCGACGAGGCCGAGGGCGAGCGGATGCGCGGCAAGCGCGTGCTGATTCTGGACGATGTGATCAGCACAGGCGAATCCCTGGCGGCGGTGGAAGCGCTGCTGGATAAATTTGAAGCGCAGATTGTTGGCAAGGCCGCCATTCTAGCGGAGGGAGATGCGGCTAAACGGGAGGATATTTTGTTTTTGGAGGAGCTCCCGCTTTTCTTTAAATAAGCTAAGCCCGGGGGTGCTGCCCTTAGACGCTATGGCTGTTTGAAAAGAAGCGCCTGATCGCGCTTCCCGATGGGAGCTGGTGACGCATGAGGCGGCCGATGGCCTGGATTGGCCTGACGTTTTTTGGCGTGCTGCTGCTCTTCTGCATCTATGGCCTGTGGGCTGCCGCTGTGGGAGGGCTGGTGGGGTTGTGCCTGCTGCTCCTGCTTGTGTGCGTGCCGCGGCTGCGCAGGGAACGGCTGTTGCAGGCCGTGAGCCTCTCCCTGCTGGCGGCAAGCCTGCTCTTTTGCATGCAGACAAAGCTCGTGCTGGAGCCGGTGCTGGCCTACAGCGGCAAAACGCTGCCTGTCAAAGCGC
>USBP01000324.1 GCA_900552985.1 uncultured Oscillospiraceae bacterium | reverse complement strand
TATCGCAAGAGCCTGTTCCTGGCCAGCATATTCCTGCTGCCGCACTTTATCAATGCGGAGGCCACATTCTGGTGCGAGCCCATCGCCGACGGCGTCGCGGCGTGCGTCACCGCCTGTGTGTTTGCCTTCGTCTTCCCCAGGGCAATCAGGCGCCGCATGGCCGCTCAGTGATCAAGATCGTCAGTCCGCCGGGCAGGCAAACTGCGGCCAGGGCGCATCCGGGCTCACTTGATATCCGACAGACAATGGCGCGACAACCGGCGGGCTGTTTCTTTGCGAAGCAGCACGCCGGTTATTTGCGTATTTTAAGCAGTTTTTCACCGCGCAGGTCACCCGCTGTTTTCCAGCCTGCCGAATATCTTCTTTGAATAAATGGAAATCAAAAATGCAGCTGCTGCGGCTGCAAATAAAACCACCCATTTATGCGCGGCAAAAACGTCGAACAGGACGCCATAAACTGCCTGCCCGATCGGCTGTCCGCACATAGCAATAGATATCAGCGCCGCCATGATCTTGCCGACTAATTGAGGCGGAGTCTGCGTCTGTACCAGCGTGTAAATCTGAACCATAAAGAGCGCAGATGCTCCCATAGCGGTGAAGCTCATCAACGTGATTGCCCAATACGATACGATGGCGGGCATATTCAGGAAAAGGGAAATTCCCATAACCGCCACGGCAATCGAACAAACCAAAAGCAGCACATAGGAATTCTGGATTTTCAGCTTTTCCGATACGATTGCGGTTAAAATTCCGCCGCACAGACCGCCTAGCGCCAACGCCCCCTGTGTGAAGCCATACATGGTATCAGACATCCCCAGCACCTGTGTAATGAGAATGGGAGTTCCCACAATCATCACCGCGCTTAAAACTAAATTGAAGATGGATACCAGAAAGACCACCGAAAAGAAAATGGGCTTTTCTGCCTTTACAAACTGATAGCTCTCCTTCAAGTCCATTCCGACCACCCGAAATACGCCGGCTTCACGCGGGCGTTTTTCATGCGGGATGTGGATAAAGATTTCCATGATGGCGGAGAACGTAAAACAGGCCGCACTCAAAAGCAAAATCGGATCAATGCCCCAGAGGGTGAACATCACGCCGCCGATCACCGGCCCAAGCAGACCGGAAAGGGTATTGACCTGATTGATCACCGCATTGCCGGCCATCAGTTTCTCTTTCGCCACCAAAAGCGGAACGCTTGCCTGTACTGCTGGCTGGTATGTGCCGGAAATACCATAGAGCAGCATCAAGACAACGATAAAAAGCGGAACTGTGGGGATTTTCCCCAGTAAAAAGTAAAACAGCATGATGATAGCTGCCGTAGAGAAATCCAGCCCTACCATAATGTCACGCTTGTTCACACGGTCTGCCAGTACGCCGCCGACCATCGAAAGAATAACCATCGGAGCAAAGGAGCAGGCGGTCACAGCGCCAAACAGCGTTGACGAACCTGTTTCCCGCAGCAGATACAGCGGCAAGGCAAATCGCAGGATGGCATTGCCGAACAGGGAAATGATCTGGCCGATCACGACGAGAGTAAAATCACGCCTGAAAAGTTTTGTCTGCATAAAATACCTCCATTATCTCGCTATTAAACCGACCGTCGGTTTGATATATGCTTAAAATAAACTGCTCATTGAGAGCAGCTCATTTTAGGGAGTCAGGCCGTGTGCTGGGACTTGCAGTAGCTAATATAGCCGTCTATCATTTCGTCGTCCAAAAGCTGGTTGATACCAACGCCTTGTAACAGGTCATTGAATGTTTTGCAACGATTACGCATTCCCGCTTCATCCGTCATGCTAACCAGCGGATTGAGCCATACATTCGACAATACCATGATGGCCTCTGCCAGCTCACCGGGATTTGCCGCCTGAATGGAACCATCGTCAATCCCCTGCTGCAAGATCGGCTGGATGAACTTTGTAGCAACAATCTGATAGAGCTGGGCAATCTGCATTGCCAAAAAGCGCGGATTATCCAACAGGCAGGGCGTAACGGTCAGCATTAGGCTCTGGTTAGAGTTAAACAAAGCAGCCTTAAAAATCGCCCGCAGTTTTTCCAGCCCGCTCAGGGATTTATCATCCCGTACTTTTGCCAAAGCAGTTGTGTTTTCTTCCCCTATACGGTGAAAAATCGCTTCAAAAATTTCTTCTTTGGACGAAAAGTGATGGTAAATTGCGCCTTTTGAAAGATTTGTTTCGTTGATGATGTCCTGCAAAGATGTTGCGTCATATCCCTTTTCAACAAACAGATGGGTGGCAGCATCCAAAATCAGCTTCACGGTTTCCTCCGGGTATTTGTTTCTTGCCATGGCGCACCTCCATACAAACCAACGGTCTGTATAAAGTATAGCAAGCTCTTCTATGCTTGTCAAGCAGGTTATATTGCGCAGAGTGTTTTATTTTTGGGGTTTAAACGTATTGCCGGCTGAGCAAAAGCAGCGGAGAGCGGACGGCGGAGCGCTGCGGACGGAAAAACAGGACGGCATGGCCGTCC
>USBP01000323.1 GCA_900552985.1 uncultured Oscillospiraceae bacterium | reverse complement strand
GGCGGAGGGTTTGGGGTTTGCCTGGCCTTGCCACGCTGCTCAAAATGTGCGCTTCCAAATCAGGCCGCAGCGGGAGATGCTCCATAGCGTTGCAATAGGCTTGCATATGGTCAGGTTTCATATTCTGTACCTCCGATCATTTGTCTAAGCAGGGCGCGTCCGCGCGCAAGGCGCGTGCCAACAGTGGCAGGCCTGAGCTGCAAAATACCGGCAATCTCCCGGATAGAATACCCCTCGTAATAAAAGAGATGGAGAGGCAGGCGGTATTTTGTTTCCAGGGAGAGCACGCAGGCCAGCACCTCATTTTCCTGCGGGGAAAGTGCCGGCAGTTCCGCACAGAGCGGTTGTGTGCTATGCAGTCTGCGGCTTTTCAGCAGGTTTTTGCTTTTGTTGACGGCAACGCGAAGCAGCCATGCCTTCAGATGGTTTTCGCTTTCAAAGGAGGGGTGCTTTTCCAGTAGCGTGAGAAACACCTCTTGCGCAACGTCCTGCGCATCCTCGATATTTTTCAGGTATGCAAAGGCGGCGCGGGTTACACTTTTTGCATACTGTGTTACGGCGTCCTGTAGAAGGCCATTGAGCTCAGATGGTTGTTTCACAGTTTTTCCTCCTTTCACTTAGAATACAATGGAGAGGGGAGATTTTTTTCACCCGGGCGCGCTCTTTGAAAAAATATTTTTACAGCGCCGGCAACGTTCCGGCGCAGGCCGGAAGTTTCCCTGCACCAGAATCGCGGGATGACATACTATGATATTGAAGTTTTTTACAAAATTTCAATCTATTCATAGGAGGAAACACCATGGCGGATAACAGACCCTGCTGCACGACGGCGGATGTCGTCAGCGGCGGCATCCGGGAGGCTGTATGCATTGATACCAATCGCGTATATGACTCCTGTGCAGATAAAGACTGCCTTGCCGATATGCGCGTCTATTTTACTGACCGGGCGCAGTGCATGATTGACAAGGCGACTTCCGTGCGCTGCCGTTCGTGCAAGATCATCAATTGTTTCATTGACGTGGAGGCGGTTCCGTTTAACCGCGGCTACTATTCCGTAGATATCACCTTCTTCTTTAAGGTGTATCTGGATGCGTATACAACGCCGATGAACCCACCCTGCACGGTGGAGGGACTCACTTCCTTCTCGAAGAAATGTATCCTCTACGGCAGTGAAGGGAATGTACGTATTTTCTCTTCTGAGTTTTCCGCTGACGAGTCGGATGAGCAGTTCCTGCCGACCAATACCAATCCGAGAGCCAAGGTGCAATGTGTTGAGCCGATCTGTTTGGATGCAAAGCTTTGCCGCCCGTGTGATTGCTGCGAATGCGAGGGCTGCTGCTCGGCGCCCGGCTGCATCCGCAGGATGTTTGACGGGGACTTTAACGTTGACGCGCCGGAGAAGGCAGTCCGCGTGACGCTTGGCCTGTTTACGATCGTTCAGCTGGAGCGCGATGTGCAAATGCTCATTCCGGCGTATGATTTCTGCGTGCCGGAGAAGGAATGCTGCCACGACGTGGAGAATGATCCCTGCGACGCCTTCAAGCAGATTCGCTTCCCAATCAACGAATTCTTCCCACCCACCGAATGCCAGCAGAAGAAAAATGACAACTGCTGCTGCGGCAGAGAGCGGGAAAACGCCTGCGGCTGTCAGCGCTGACGGCCGGAACGCCCGGAAGAGGAGGAAAAAGCGGCTTGCCGCGGCATAAAAAATCAGCCGCCCCGTCAGGACGGCCGGAAGCAAAGGCGCACGCCTAAAGAAGCATAAGCAACAGCCGCCATGTTTGCCAGAGCACGGCGGCTGCGTTTTTTGACAGGAGATTGGCGGCAGGCGGCGGAAAGACGTTAACGCGCTGTGTTTTCTGAGGCCGTATTGTGCAGCGCATCGCCGGCTGTTTGATCGAGAATAGCAAATCGGAAATAGGCGTTCTCCCCATACCAGAGGGGGAAATTGGTGCCCCACACATTGTTGTGCAGGATATAGGCGACGCCGTTTGTTTCCACTGCCTCAAACTGATTGTCAAACCGGAGGATTTTTCCTTTCCCAAGGCCGATGAGCGCGGCGTGGTCATTGACAAACCGGAAATTGCCAAAGTGCATATCCCACACGGCGGAGAGATTCCGGTTCCCGTTTTTGACGACGGACATGGGGTCAATTTCCGTATCAATTTTTGTATAGCGCAGGTTTTCCTGCGTGCAGGCGGGGTACAGGCGCAGGATAGTGCTCTCTGTCAGCCGGTTGGCGGGCTTGTCTGCCCAGAGGAGCTCCAGCAGCACGCCGCCGGCGCGCAGGGTGTAAATCAGCTGGATGGATTTCGCAGCGCCGAGGCACTCATGGCACTCCGGCTCGATCGCAAGAGAAACAGTGATTTTTAACCCATCCTCCATGTGCTGGACAGTGCCCGCGCGGAACCGATAGGAGTAGCGCCCCTGCGGATATTTGGAATCGACGTATTTCAGCAGCGGACGGGCAAAGTCCGCCAGGGACCAGCGGGCGGGTTCTTTGCGGGTG
>USBP01000322.1 GCA_900552985.1 uncultured Oscillospiraceae bacterium | reverse complement strand
AGCTGCGAGGGCGCCGAACGCTCCGCAGCTGCGAGCCGCTGGATTTACCTAGCCGTTATCCGGCCAGCCGCTGTGTAATGGCATTTAATTCCGCATCCGTCATACCGATCGATTGCAGGTAAGCCCGTGCTCCGCCGCATTCTGTTGCCAAATAGGTGAGAAGCCTGTCCATTGTGTCGGGATCGGATTTGAGGTGGGGATTTTTTGCTTCGTCAAAGAGCTCGTTCCCATCCTCCACCATGGTGCGGAACATCGGTTGAAGGTAGGTGTTGGAAACCTGATAATCCGCGATGATATCCATTCGATCCACGCCTGCGAGGGCAAGCAGGAGCGCGGCCACAATTCCGGTGCGGTCTTTACCAAGCGCGCAATGGAAAAGCACAGCGCCCTCTTCTGCGGAGGCAATTGCGTGGAATACGCCTGCCATATTTTCCTGATGCTCTGTCAGAGTGTAAAGATAGCTCTCCCACAGGGGCTGGCTCTCTACCCTGCTGACATAGGCGGGATTGATCTCCAGAAGGGAAAAGTGATGATAGCGGATGCCCGCTTCCTTTGCATAGGCGGAGGGGGAGACCTTGGCCTCTCCGTTGCCGCGCAGGTCGATTACGGTTTTAACAGGAATTTTAGCCAACTGCGCGCGATCCGGGGCCATAGGGCCAAACGGGATACCGCAGCGGATAAAACGACTGTAGCGGGTAACGCCTCCACCCGCACAGGGGTAGCCGCCCAAATCTCGGCAGTTGAAAACGCCGCTCAGCGGGATCCGGCGGGCGCCGCAGGCAATTTGACTCATAGCTGCTCCTCCTTCAGGTGCTGCCGGGGCAGGCCGGCTGCACAATAGTGGCCTCAGTATAGCATGTTCCCTGCCCAACGTCAATTTCCCAATTGCATAAGCTGTTTGATGGAGACGGACGATTGTTTTTTTACATGGATGTGATAAAATAAGTTCCAAACGAAGGGAACATTTCGGCCATTCAGGCCATCGATTGAAACAGGGAAAGGATTGTGATCCATCTATGATGAAAAAAATTGCGGCGCTTTGCCTCACAATCGCCGTTTTGATGAGTGCGGCTGGGTGCACCATGCCGGGAGAGATCCGCATCGGAAACAAAAGCCTGCCGGCGGATTCGGATAATCTTTCGCTGTGCCTGAGCGAAATTGAAGATTTAACCCCGATTACGGGATTTTCCCAGGCGGTGAAGGTGAGCTTGTGCAGCAATCAGATTTCGGATCTTTCGCCCCTGGAGGGGATGACGCACATCCTGAATCTGGACGTATCGCAAAACCAGATTGACGACCTGTCCGCATTGGCTGGCCTGACGCAGCTGAAAATTTTAAACCTTGCCGGCAATCAGATATCCGATCTTTCCGCATTGGCTGGCCTGAGCGCATTGGAGAGCATCAACCTTTCGGATAATCCCATCACGGATATTCAGGTGTTAGCAGGGATGAAAAACCTGACGCTTGCGGAAATTTCCCATACCCAGATCAGCGATTTAACGCCGCTTGCGGGCCTGACAAACCTGGCGAGCCTGCGGCTTTCCTACAATCAGATTACGGATATTACGCCGCTTGCGGAGCTCAAGAATGTGACTTATCTCTCTCTGGCCGGGAACGACATCAAAGGGGAGGAGAATTTGCAGGCGCTCATGTCGATGAAAAGCCTCGTTTCACTGACGCTGGGGGACAGCTTTACGCAACAGGAGCGAGACAGGCTGCAGGAGGCTCTTCCCGACTGCATGATTTTTATTCGGTAGGAATGAATTTTTATTCTATTGACAATGAAAACCAGCGGGACTACAATAAAAGCATATTCAGGATTTTTTTCCTGAATAAATAGCTTGAGAGAGGATGAAAAGAAAGATGTCGAAAGGCAAAAAGGTGATGAGCCTGGTGCTTGCGCTGTGCATGGTGATTTCCATCGTCAGCGTGGCGGCGTTTGCTGCGGATGACGGCAGCGCTCCTCAGGCAGAGCCGCTGGCTACAGTAGAGATCCCTTCCGGCGTGAAGGATTTTGCTGAAAAATGGTTTGGTAGCACAGAGGCTTTTGCCGATTTCGTCGCCGGTACGGTTGGGAAGATCGTAACTGGCACGAAGAGCGACCATCTGGCAGAAGTAATTGTCAGAGCGGTCGAGGAGGGTATCATTATCGGCAACATCAGCACAATGACGGATGAAGAAGTCGAAGTGATGCTCGATCAGATCTACTGGGTTTATGCAGATAATCCCGGCCCGATCACGCAAACGGTTGACTGCATCAAAATGTTTGTCAACTGGTGTGACGCAGCGATTCACTTTGGGCAGGACGGCATTCTGCTGGGCACGATGCAGAAGAAGCTTGCGACCTATTATTGGAACTGGCTGAAAGAGCACTGTGTGCCGGGCTTAGGGCCGGACGAGCCGGTCGAACCGACCGAGCCGACGACTGAGCCGACCAGCGAGCCGGCGACCGAGCCGACCAGCGAGCCGGCGACCGAGCCGACTGTAGCTCCTACGGACGAGCCCACGGCTGCGCC
>USBP01000321.1 GCA_900552985.1 uncultured Oscillospiraceae bacterium | reverse complement strand
CCGGCGAGGGCGGGCGGCTGCGCCTGGTTGCTCAGCAGAAGCCGCGCGCGGCCTGCGCAGAATTCGGCGGGGATGGCGAAGCGCACAGCCTTTGGCGACAGGCTGCACACCGCCACAAGCTGCTTCGCGCCCAGCCTGCGCGCAAAGGCGAACACATTCCGATCCCTTTCGCCAATGGGGAGAAACGCCCCCTCCCGCACAAGATCCGCATATTCCTTGCGTAAAGCCAGTGCCTGCCGGTAAAAATGGAAAACGGAGTGCGGGTTTTGCAGCTGCTCCTCCGCATTGATCTGCCGGTGGTTTTCATTGACCTTCATCCACGGCGTACCGCTGCTGAAGCCTGCATTCGCCGCACTGTTCCACTGCATCGGGGTGCGGGCGTTATCGCGCGCGTAGCGCTGTAAATAACGTTTTGTAAAATACACGGCGATTTTGCCAAACGGGCCCTGCTCCACCCGCGCGAGATGGTTGACGGATTGGATATCGCGGTAATCTGCGCGCGTAAACGGGCAGTTGGTCATGCCGAGCTCCTGCCCCTGATAGATAAACGGTGTCCCCTTTTGAAACAGGAGAGTGACAGCCAGGCTTTTTGCCGCCGCCTCACGATAGTTGCCGGCTGGGGCAAAGCGCGGAAGGCTCCTTGGCTGGTCGTGATTTTCGTAATACAGCGCGCCCCAGGAACGCTCCGGTAGATCCTGCCAGCGGAAGAGGATGCGCTTCCAGCGGCGTAGGTCGGTGGATTTCTGGTTGTAGGCGCACACCGGCCTTGCCGCCATATGCTCAAAATGAAAGAGCATATCCAGCAGGTGCTCGCCCTCACGCGTGATTTCGCAGGCGCGCCGAAAATCGATACCTGCCGCCTCGCCGACGATCATTGTGTCAAACCGGTCAAAGGCGCGGGCGGAGAGCTCGCGCATATATTCCTTCCAATGTGGGCCGACAACCACCTGATTCTGTGAAGCGTGGTAGAGATCTTCCGGCTTTGAAATATAGGTGATTACATCGCAACGGAAGCCATCTACCCCCTTTTGCAGCCAGAAGTTGCAGATGGAGGCAATTTCCTCGCGTACCTTTGGATTATCCCAGTTTAAATCCGGCTGTTTTTTGCTGAAAAGATGCAGGTAAAACTGGCCGGAGGTATCATCGTATTCCCACGCGGAGCCGCCAAAGCAGGCGCGCCAATTGTTTGGTGGGCGCTTCCCATCCGGGCCGGTTCCATCGCGCCAGATGTAATAATCGCGATAAGGGTTTGTTTTGCCCTTCCGGCTCTCCTGAAACCAGCGGTGCTCATCGGAGGTGTGGTTTACAACCAAGTCCATCAGCACTTTGATTCCACGGCTGTGGAAGGCCTCCAGCATGCGTTCCCAATCCGCCATGGTGCCGAATTCCTCCATGATATCGCGGTAGTCGCTGATATCGTAGCCATTGTCGTCATTCGGCGAGCGATAGCATGGGGAGAGCCAGACGGCATCCACCCCGAGCGTCTTGAGATAATCGGCCTTTTGCAGGATGCCGTTTAAATCCCCAATGCCGTCTCCATTGGAATCTAAAAAGCTGCGCGGATAAATCTGATAGACCACCGCATTTTTATACCACCTTGTTTTCATTGCAACCCCTCCTGCTGCAAATTCGTGTGAGGCCAATTGATTATACGATACACACAGAAAAAAGTCCACTGTATTCTGCGGCGGATGCGCCTGATGCGGGCGCGGCGCATATACTGCTGTGGGTGATTCAAATGAATCCTTGTGAATTAACTGCGAGTGTAACCGCGCTTGCAAATGCAATGGCCTGCCGGCTATCGGACGATGATCTCGGCCTGGCTGCCGCTGTATTTACTCAATTGGGTGATACGTTGGCAACGCTTGTGGTTCAGCGCTCACGATGTAGTGCGCAGACAGCCGGAAGTCAAGAGCAGGGGCGTTAAATCCGCCTGAATACCCCTGCGTTGCCCGCATCCGCTTTCCCTTCCGGCGCATATTGCAGCTTATGGAATAACGGTATGGAAAATGGAAACAATAACGCCACGGAGAGGATTTTCACTTTCCTAAACTTCCTGCCCGGAGCAGGAGATCAGGCGGCCAGGAAGAGATCATCGCGGCCGCACGAAGGGAATGCGGATACATGATTTTTTTAAAGGCTTTTGTCGTCGGCGGCCTCATTTGTGCCGTTGGGCAAATTTTGATTGATTGCACTAAACTGACCCCGGCCAGAATTCTGGTGCTGTTTGTTACAGTGGGCGTATTGCTCGGTGCTGTCGGCGTGTATGAACCGCTGGCCGAATGGGCCGGAATGGGCGCCAGTGTGCCTTTGACGGGGTTTGGTTACCTGCTGGCCAAGGGGACAAAAGAGGCGGTTGCAAACCAAGGGCTGTTGGGTGTGCTGACAGGCCCTTTGACCGCAGGAGCAGCGGGGATTACGGCGGCAATGATCAGTGGGCTGCTGGTTTCCTTTTTTGCGAAGCCAAAGGATAAATGAATCGGAATTTTGACATATGGATATGGGGGCGGTCGATTTT
>USBP01000320.1 GCA_900552985.1 uncultured Oscillospiraceae bacterium | reverse complement strand
GCCGCTCTCCGCATAAAACGGCGTGCGGTCGAGCACAAGGGCCGCCTCTTCACCAGCGGCGACCGATTGCGCCAGCCCATCGCTCTTCACAGCAGCGAGGAGCGCCGCCTGCGTACAAAGCGTATCATAGCCCACGAACTGCGTTGCGGGGAGCTCGCCATGCGCGCCGCCGGCGGCCTTCCACGCATCCGCCCCCGCATCCTTGCGGGCCTCCCGCGCACGCTTACGCTGCTCGGCGATCAGCTCGTGAAAACGCGCCTCATCCACATCCATGCCGCGCTCCGCAAGGATTTCCCTTGTCAGGTCGAGCGGGAATCCATACGTATCTGAAAGCTTGAAGGCATCCTCGCCGCTCATGGTGCCGCCGTTACGGCCAGCGATCATCTTATCCAGCAGCGCAAGCCCGGTATCAATCGTCCTGCCAAAGCTCTCCTCCTCCCGGAGAATGACCTTTTTGATAAAATCACGCTTCTCCGCCAGCGCGGGATACGCGCCGGCGTTTACCTCAATGACCGTATCGCACACATCCGCGAGGAAGGGGCCCTCCACGCCCAAAAGCCGCCCATGACGGGCCGCGCGGCGCAGCAGCCTGCGCAGCACATAACCGCGCCCCTCATTGGAGGGCATCACGCCATCCCCAATCAAAAACGTGGTGGAGCGGATATGGTCGGTAATCACGCGCAGAGAGACATCCCGCTTTGCATCCTCACCATATTTCACCTTTGCAATGCGCATAATGTGGCCCATAATCTGCTGCATGGTATCGATTTCAAAAATATTATCCACATTCTGCACAACGCACGCCAGCCGCTCAATGCCCATGCCGGTGTCAATATTCGGGTGCTCAAGGCGGGTATAATGCCCCTCGCCGTCGTTTTCAAATTGGGTGAAAACCAGGTTCCAGATTTCTACAAAGCGGTCGCACTCACAGCCCACGCCGCAATCCGGCGATCCGCAACCGTATTCCTCCCCCCGGTCGAAATGCAGCTCGGAGCAGGGGCCGCAGGGGCCGGAGCCATGCTCCCAGAAATTATCCGCCTTGCCCATGCGCGAAACATGAGAGGGGTCGAGGCCGACCTCCTTCGTCCAGATCTCGTAGGCCTCGTCATCCTCCTCATAGACCGTCACATAAATGCGCTCCGCCGGCATTTTGACAATCTGCGTAAAAAACTCCCAAGCCCAAGTGATGGCCTCGCGCTTAAAATAATCACCGAAAGAGAAGTTGCCCAGCATCTCAAAAAACGTGCCATGCCGCGCGGTTTTGCCCACATTTTCAATATCCGGCGTGCGCACGCACTTCTGGCAAGTGGTCACGCGCTTGCTCGGCGGCGTCACCTCGCCGGTAAAATATTTTTTCATCGGCGCCATGCCGGAGTTGATGAGCAAAAGGCTTTTATCCCCCTGCGGCACGAGCGAAAAACTCGGCATCCGCAGATGGCCCTTGCTCTCAAAAAAACGCAGATACTGCTCGCGCAGTTCGTTTAAACCAGTCCATTCCATTTGAAACACCTCAATATCTCTTGGTAAGCTGCGGAAAAAGCGCTGGAAGGCATAAGAGCGGCAATCGCACCGACCTCTCCGGATGGATTTTCCAGAGTGGCTTTTCCTGATTCAACAAATAAAAAAAGCCTTTCGTACAATATGGGACGGAGCGCTAACCTCCGCGGTACCACCCAAATTGTGCAAAAAGCACCACTCTTTTTCCCTTAACGCGGGAGACGCGCCGCTCCTCACAGCGGGCTCGGGGGCGGCATGACACGGTTCACGCAGAAAGCCTTGCAGCCTGGGGCCTTCCTCTCTGTGGCGAAAAATACGTGTTTTATCCCCTTCTCAGCCTGTTCGCAACTTATAAAACACAGTTATTATAACGTGAATAACCGCCTTTGTCAACGAATACCGCATCGTTTGAAAAGCAAAACGGCGAAAGTTTTTGTCTCTTCTCCGCAGGATGCATAAAAAACACAGAGGAATGTAAAAATTACTATTGACAATATGCCTGAGGCGTGCTAATATTAGGACAGAAAGATGATAAAACGTTTTATCAAGAGACGGTGATCAGATTTGCTGAAAATTCAGGAGCAGGCGTTAACGCCGGAGGTATATTGTGCATTGCGGGAAAAAGTCGGTTTTCAGCCCTATTCGCCGGAAGATGCGGCCGCCGCTTTAAATAAGACGCTCTTTACCGTTAAGGTGACAGACGATGGAACGCCGGTCGGCATCGCCCGTATCGTTGGGGATGACCGCATTGTGTTTTTCATCAAGGATGTGGTGGTGGACCCCGCCTATCAGGGCCATGGCATCGGCCGTCTGCTGATGGGATCTGTTCTTCAGTATATCGACGGGAAGGCCTGCGACAACGCCTATGTCGGCCTGATGGCCACGCCGGGCACAGAGGGCTTTTATGAGCGCCTGGGGTTTGTCAAACGCCCCGCTCCCGGCCTGGGCCATGGGATGGTGCGCTTTGTCCACACCGGCAGTAGCATCAGTGTACAAGGGGAATATCGCCGCTAAGGCGGGCT
>USBP01000319.1 GCA_900552985.1 uncultured Oscillospiraceae bacterium | reverse complement strand
CGCAGGAGCTGGCGGATCAGTATGCGCTGCCTTCGGCGTTTCGCCCTTTTTTGGAGGAGTTTCAGCTTGGCTGAGCCGGGCGCTTGCCAAGGGCCGTTCTTACGGGTATAATGAAAAGGGCCGCCGCACAGGAAGCCGTGCCGTTCGTCTCATATGGCGCGGTGAGAAGATCTTGTGTGTAAAGACGGCCAGGAAAGAGGTTATTCAAAATGCTGGAGTTAAAAAATATTTCCTTCCAAGTGCAGGCGGAGGGCGCGCAGCACGAAATCCTTGAGAATGTGAGCCTGACCGTCCCGGATGGAAAATTTGTGGTTATCACCGGGCCGAATGGCGGCGGAAAATCTACGCTGGCCCGCATTATTATGGGGATCGAAAAGCCGACGCAGGGCCGGATCCTGTTTAACGGCGAGGATATCACAGGCCTTGGGATCACTGAGCGCGCGCGGCTGGGCATCGGCTATGCGTTCCAGCAGCCGCCCCGCTTTAAAGGCCTGACAGTGCGCAGGCTTTTGAGCCTCGCGCACGGCAGCGAGTTGCCGGTGGACGCCTGCTGCGCTTATTTGACAAATGTTGGCCTTTGCTCAAAGGATTATCTCAACCGTGAGGTGGATGGCTCTCTGTCCGGCGGAGAGGTCAAGCGCATCGAAATCGCTACGTTGATGGCGCGTAATTTGAAGCTGGCCATCTATGACGAACCGGAGGCCGGCATTGATTTGTGGAGCTTCACCATGCTGGTGGATAGCTTTCGTGCTATGAGCGCTAACCGCCATGAAAGCGTGATTATCATCTCACATCAGGAGCGGATTATGAAGCTTGCAGATGAGATCGCCGTGATTGCGGATGGCAAAATCCGCAGCACAGGCAGCCGCGAGGAGATGCTGCCGAAGCTTTTGGGAGAATTTGACGATGCCTGCTCTTTCCGGAAGGATCCGGCACAGGCGGAGTGAGCGGTTTTTTTCGCACAGAAAGGATGATAGCACAATGAACCGGATAGACGAACAGTTGTTGGAATCCATTGCCGACTTGCACGGCACGCCGGCAGGCGCCTATAATATTCGGAAAAACGGGGCGGGCGTTGCGCGCCGCTCCACAGCCAATATTGAAATCGTGCCCAAGCAGGATAAGCCTGGCATTGATATTATTGTGAAGCCCTATACCAAAAATGAGAGCGTGCATATCCCTGTGATCGTAACCGACACCGGGCTGGACGATATGGTTTATAACCATTTTGAAATCGGAGAGGGTGCGGATGTGCTGATTGTGGCGGGGTGCGGCATCCACAACGATGGCAGCGCCAAAAGTGAGCACGATGGGATTCATACCTTCCACATCGGGAAAAACGCGCGGGTGCGCTATGTGGAGAAGCATTACGGCGAAGGAGATGGCAGCGGGGAGCGCGTTTTAAACCCTACCACGGAGGTGGAGATGGAAGAGGGCTCTTATTGCGAGATGGAGATGGTGCAGATCAAGGGTGTGGACTCCACCATTCGGGAAACCACGGCGCATCTTGCGGCTGGCGCAAAGCTGGTGCTGGTGGAGAAGCTGATGACGCATGGCAGGCAGTCGGCCCGTTCCAATATGGAAATTGATCTGGATGGGGATGGCTCCAGCGCGCAGATTATTTCCCGCTCTGTTGCGAGGGATGCTTCCGAGCAGGTTTTTTATCCCCGCGCGGTGGGCAATGCCGGGTGCCGGGCGCATGTGCAGTGCGACTCAATCATCATGGATCACGCTAAAATCCGTTCCATCCCGGAGATCACTGCAAACCATCCGGATGCCCAGGTGATCCATGAGGCCGCGATCGGCCGTATCAATAACGACCAGCTGCTCAAGCTGCAAACCTTTGGCATGACGCAGGAGCAGGCAGAGGAGGTCATCATCCAGGGCTTCCTGAAATAAAAAGGATTTCACCTGGGCGTCATAAAATGGGCGCGATGCTGTTAAGATTTTATTAATTTCCTCCTGTAAAGCTTGCGCTTACACAGGAAACCGTTTATAATAATCAACGTCTATTTTCCGGCCGGAGAGCGGCCGGCTGAAGAAGGAGCTGAAGGAATGGATCCCATTAAAGTGGATTTCACGAAAAAAAAGGACGATGAGATCTATCTTACGCCCGCAAAAGCCGGGCTGAAGATTTTTCTCAACATCCTGATTACGCTGGTGGGCGCAGGCATTGCCTACTACATCATGCTGCCGCCCATGAATTTTAAATCGACGGACATGTATATTTTCTTCGCCATCGTCGCGGTCATTTATTGCGCGGCGGCGGCGGTCACCTCCGGCGCGCTGCGCAAAGGGGAATATATCCCCTATGTCAAGCGGCAGTCTATCGTGCCGATTATCATTATTGGCGTGCTGGCCCTGGTTTTTGTCATCGGTTTGGTGGTATCGTCTGTTGTGTTCCGCGCCAATTCCTACAAGAATATCATCCAGGTGCAGGAGGGTAACTTTACAGAAGAAGTAGATACCATTGACTTCTCCAGCGTGCCGCGGATTGACCGCGCGGCGGCGGTGTCAATT
>USBP01000318.1 GCA_900552985.1 uncultured Oscillospiraceae bacterium | reverse complement strand
TTGCAGCCGCTCCCCCAGGCCCGCCTGCCGGAGCGCTTGCACGGCGCGCGGTTCGTCCACCTGGACGCCGGAGGCCACGTTCTCACCTATGGGAAGGGAGAAAATCCGAAAATCCTGAAACACCACGGAAAACAGCGTGCGGTATTCCTCGATGTTGTATTTGCGGATGTCGATGCCGTTGAGGGTGATACGCCCTTCCTGCGGGTCATACAGGCGGCACAACAGCTTGATCATCGTGCTCTTGCCGGAGCCATTCGGCCCGACCACCGCCAGCCGTTCACCCACGCGGAAGGTGGCGGAAAAATGGCGCAGCACAAACGTATCATTGCCCGGGTAGCGGAAGCTGACATCCTCAAACGCGAGCAAAAACTGGTGGTCATCGCGCTTTTCCACCGGCAGCGTGCCGGGATGCTGCACGTTGGGCGTGTCGATGATATCAAAATAATAATGCACATAGTGGAGCTGGTAGAGCACCATAGTGATGCTGGAACCGATGGACGAAATGCCCTGCACCAGTTGCTGAATCACGCCCACATATTTGACCAGATTGCCGATGGAGAACAGCCCCGCCATCGCCTTGAGCGCCAAAAACAGGTAAATACAGCCGGTGAGCACGGTTTCCACCACCGCCGACGGCGTTGCAAAGCGGCGCATTTCATCGTTGGATTTTTTGTAGTAGGAGAATATAAAGTTGTGCAGCAGCTCGTCTGTTTTTTCGTGGATCAGGCGGTGGGCGTGGAACAGGCGCAGCTCCTTCCCGCAATGGTAGTTTTCCAGCAGCTCCTCATAGGCTGTGTAGATTCGCATCCCCCGGTACAGCTGATCCTGATAATAGGCGCCTTTTTTGTTGAGCTGCGCATTGAAAAGGATCTCCAGTACGATGCACACCAGCAGAATTCCCGCCATGCACCAGTTTAGCTGCGCGGATTGCCAAAAGGAATCGCCCGTGGTGCGCAGCAGCACGCCGAGCACCGGCGCCGCCAGGGCGATGGAGAACGCCAATTGGAAAACGCCCAAAAAGAGCGTGCGCATCGCAAAGTGCAGGTTATACAGGGAGCCGCCGGTGTTTTGGGAGATTTCCCGATGCTTGAGCAGCTTGGCCTGAAACGCGGGATCCTCCAGCTGTTCGTAGTCGATGCGCAGCAAAAACTGCTCTACCTGTTCCTCCTCGCCGCCGTAGACATGATCGCCGGTCAATGGCCAGGCGTAACGCATCAGCGCCGCGTAGCCCACCTGCGCGGCAAGGGTCAGCCCGATCCCCCACGCCAGATCACTCAGCAGCATCTGTGGGCGGCAAAGGGTGGTGAGCTCATCCACAATGGCTGCGCCGAACCACAGCATGGGGAAGGGGCGCGCCGCCTCGCAGAGGGCGGTGAGCACCTGCACCAGCCAATAGTGCGGGGCGCATTTTTGCGTTTCACGCATCGCGCGCACAAACAGCGCCCACTGTTCCTTGCGTTGTTTCATTACGCTTCCTCCTGTTCCCGGTAATAGCGGCTTTGCACCTCAAACATTTTGGCGTAGCTGCCGTGTGCCTTCATCAGCTGCTGATGGGAACCGCATTCGGCGATGTATCCGTTTTCGAGCAGCAGAATGCGGTCGCAGAACCGTGTGCTCGCCAGGCGGTGCGAGATGTAAAAGGCTGTGCGGTTGCGGGTCATTTCGTGGTAACGCAGATACATTTCCTGCTCAGCCAGCGGGTCGAGCGCGGCGGTGGGTTCATCCAAAATGATAAACGGCGCATCCTTGTACAGCGCGCGCGCAAACGCAATTTTCTGCGCTTCGCCGCCGGAAATCTCCACGCCGCCCTCCTCAAAATCCTGATACAGCAGCGTATGCAGCCCGTTGGGCAGCGTTTGCAGCCGCTCCCTTTTTTCCAAAAGCCCGGCCTGCCGGAGGCAAAAGCGCACGCGCGCCTTATCCGTCTCTGATTCAGGCAGCATGGAGACATTCTGCGCCACGGAGACGGGCAGCGCCACATACTCCTGAAACAGTGCGGAAACCCGCTGCAGCAGCTCCCCGGGGCGGTAGTCGGAGGTCTTTTTTCCGTCGATGCGGATTTCCCCCTGATCGGGCAGATACAGCCCGCACAGCAACTTCATGCAGGTGGTTTTTCCCGCGCCGTTCACACCCACGAGCGCAATGTGCTCCCCGGGCTCCACAGTGAAGGTGATATCCTTTAGCACGGGTATTCCCGCGCCGGGATACGCGAAAGAAACGTGGTCAAACTCCACCCGGCAGGGCACGGGCGGCTGATCAGGAGGCAGCGCATCGCGCAGCTGGGTATCCGGCAAATCGAGAAATTGACGGAATTCATCGCATTCGCGCAGATCGTGGTCGAGAAAGCGCATCTGCTGCTGGATGTTGAGCGTCCAGTTGGAAAAGCCCATGACCAGCCCGATGCAGAACACAAAATCCGCCGGGCTCATGCGGCCTTGCAGCACCTGCGCGATAAAGACGAGGTAAGCGGTCAAATCCCGCACCGCCACCAGCACGGCGGTGAGCGTTTCATAGACGGTGAA